>JBNGDT010000022.1:0-19293 GCA_049975305.1 Bacteroidales bacterium
TACATACACCTGTATATCTGATTGTTATAACTTTATAATAACAAGTTGGGATAAGTAACCGATTTTAACCGTTGTTAACTGTTTATTTTACAAATATTAAACCTTTGCAACCTTGCCCGGCGAAAGACGGGTCTCTGTTTCTGCGGGGATGAGTTAATTTTGTTTATACTGATTAGTTATGGTAATTTAGCATGAAATTTGAATTTGTGATGATATGAAAAGATTAATTTTAATATGTTATACGCTTGTGATGTTGATTTTTCAAAGTGCCACGGCACAACAAGCTCCGGAAAATAACCCTGTCCCTTCAGGAAGTGATATTGAACCAGAAGAAGTCAGGTATTTCAACAGTGATGTTTTTGATGGAAAAGTTGTCATCAATCAACCCAGTGAGCTGGAAAAACTCATTGGCCTCAGAATGGCAATATTAAAAAAGCAAAATGGGTTTAAAGGATACCGGATTAAAATCTTTTCCAGTGTTGGTCATGGTGCCAGAAAGGAGGCCAATCAATTCAGAGTTGAATTTGCGGATAAATATCCCGATTGTAACGCATACCTTGTGTATAACAACCCAAACTGGGAAATCCATGTGGGAAATTATCGCACAAGGTTTGAAGCAAAACATTTTCTTGAAAAAATAAAAAAATTATATCCCAAAGCATTTATTGTATCATCTGTTGTTGAATTTCCCGAATTGTAATTTGAATCAATCCCCGAATAGATTAAAAGAAATTGCATACCATGTACGGAAAGATGTACTCATGGCTTTGTTTGAGGCAGGTTCAGGACATTTGGATGCATCGCTTGGCTTAAGCGACATATTTACTGCTTTGTATTTTAATTTTCTCAGGCACAATCCAAAACAACTCAATCAATTTCTAAACGAACTTAAAGCAGCATTTACCGCACAAAACGGGTAATAACCCTCTCCTGCTTATCATTAGTAGTCACATCAAGAATATACATACCACGGTGTGGAATATGCAAATCCAGGCCTTGTGTTGCAACAGCATCAAAATACAGACTGGCAACACGTTGTCCGGTTAAATTATACACGCGGATTGAACCCTTGGCTGGCACAGATTGTTCAATGTCAATTTTAACATTACCATTAGCATTCACGTTTGTCCTGATGTCAATACCATCTGTACTTTCAACACTGATGTAATTCCCACTGCCAATAACAAATTCTGCCAAAACAGGCAAATGGTCACTGGCATTGTACAATGCTTCTATGACATTTGCCGGAGCTGAATTATTAGTGCCATAGTTGACAGCATCGTTAAAGTGATTTCCGTCCTGACCCAGGGTTTCATAACTTTCCGGCACATACAGCATATCATTATCTCCGGTTATTACATCCTCAGAAACAAATATAAAATCGAAACGGTCATCAAGACCCCCGTATGACGGGCATTCAGTTTCTACAGAATGCGTTGATTGGGTATGGTAATCCCGGTAAAAATAATTATTATGCCATGCTCCTATTTGATCCACAGGATCGGCAAACTGCACATTGCCGGCAGCGGGATTCATGAGGTATTGGAATCCGGTTTCAGCCGAAGTATAGAAATTCATATCCCCTGCAAAAATCCAGTTTGTTTTATCCGAATAGCCTGATAAAAAATCCATATAATCACTGATCATATCAGCCCTTATTCCTTCTTCTGTATCTCCCTCACCTGCTTTTAAATGTGCTATCGCAACATGAAACTCCACAGGTTCATTTGTGTTCAGCGTTTGCATTTTGTAAATATTGATATCGCGTATACCTGTAGGCACAGAAAGTTGAGAAAGCAACTTAAGCACCCGGCTGTCATAATACATCATGTTTATGATACTGCTTCCATCGTTGTTGAGTATGGCAGCAACGTTGTAATAATTTCTGCCATTCACATTCAGTGCATTTCCGATAAGATGGCCAACAGCGTACTGACTGTTGCCCATTTCATTTACCGTAAATATGTTAGGCAGTGTATGGTCAATGATTTCAGTAATGTAAGCGGCTTTTGTATCAATGTTATTGTTTGTGCTGGTACACCATGATGTGGTTTCTCCATAATACAGCAAATTGTAATGCATCATTCTAATGGTATCCTGTGCTTGCAATGTGTTTAAAAAAAGGGGAAACAGCATCAAAAAAAATACATTCTTTAACATAAGCTTGTCTTTATTGAATGTTCAGACCATGTAATTTCCTGATAAAGTGTTCATTCGGCTTTTAGAATGACAATCTAAACCAGAAAATTGCGATGCAAGATATGATTTTTTTTCAACATAGTGATGAAAATATGGTTAATGACTTTTTAAACCGGTTCAATAGATTATTCAGATTATCCGATTTGCAAACAAATAAACAATGCATAGTTTAATCCCCTTAATATCAAACCTAAAGCATGTTGAAATGTTTTTCACAAATTCTCTGGCATAAAACACGAATAAAACCACATATTTTTTATTTTTATAGTCCGTCTAAAGATTTTTTTTATGCAACAATTTACACACCTTCATGTTCACTCCGAATATTCTGTACTTGACGGATTAGCTAAGACACAAGAACTTGTGAATATGGCAAAGAAAGATGGCATGACAGCCCTCGCCCTTACAGATCACGGTACAATGTTTGGCATTAAGGAATTCTATGACAATTGCCGCAATGCAGGAATAAAGCCTATACTTGGATGTGAAGTTTATGTAGCTCCCCGCGGAAGGTTACGTAAAGAAAGTAAAGAAGATAGGGCCGGATATCATCTGATTTTACTTGCAAAAAACCTCACCGGATATCGAAATTTGTTAAAGCTGGCTACATTATCAAGCAAAGAAGGTTTTTTTTATAAACCCCGGATAGACAATGAGTTGCTCGAAAAATATCACGACGGGCTTATTGCTAGTTCCGCTTGTCTCGGTGGAGAAATTCCCAAACATATTTTACACAACCGTATGGATGAAGCATCACAGCGGATAGAATGGTTTAAAAACCTGTTTGGAGATGACTTTTACCTGGAACTGATGCGGCACAAAACCGATGATCCCAAAATGAAAGCCGAAACCTATGACAGACAGGTTGAAGTAAATGCCCGGCTGGTTGAGCTCGCTGCCAGGCATGATGTTAAACTCATTGCTACCAATGATGTGCATTTTGCAAAAGAAAAAGACGCAGAAACACATGATATCCTGATATGCCTCGTCACAAATAGCGAAAGAGATAATCCAAACCGGCTCAGATATACGAAACAGGAATGGTTGAAGACCCGGGAAGAAATGCAGGAGTTGTTTTCAGATATCCCTGAAGCACTGGATAATACGATGGAGATTGCGGATAAAGTTGAAACCTATGAACTGAATTCCCCACCCATTATGCCGGTGTTTGAAATACCCAAATCTTTTGGTACAGAAGAATCGTATCGCCAAAAATTTGATGAAGATACCTTACGAAAAGAATTTTCAAATGATGCTTTTGAACGATTGGGAGGATACGAAAAAGTGTTGCGTATTAAGTTTGAATCAGATTACCTGGAAAAACTGGTCTATGAAGGAGCAAAATCCCGTTACGGTGATAAACTTGATAGTGACACATCCCTCAAAGAACGTATAGATTTTGAATTGAATACCATCAAAACAATGGGCTTCCCCGGGTATTTCCTGATTGTGCAGGATTTTATCAATGAAGCAAAAAACATGGGTGTTATTGTCGGACCAGGACGCGGTTCTGCAGCAGGTTCCGTTGTGGCTTATGCAACCGGAATTACCAATGTAGATCCCATTAAGTATGAGTTGCTGTTTGAACGGTTTTTAAACCCGGACAGGATTTCCATGCCTGATATTGATATTGATTTTGATGATGATGGCAGGGATAAAGTACTGGATTATGTCCGTGATAAGTACGGAGATGATAATGTTGCCCAAATTTGTACATTTGGCACTATGGCCACAAAATCATCCATCCGTGATGTGGCCAGGGTATTAAATTTGCCCTTATCTGAAGCTGACCGGCTGGCTAAAATGGTCCCGGAAAAACCAAAGATTACTTTTAAAGAAGCCTTTGAAGAGAATCGTGATCTTAAAAAAGAAGCCGAAGAAGGCACGCCTCTGATTAAAGAAGTGTTGTATTTTGCACAACAAATTGAAGGCACTGTCAGGCAAATAGGCACGCATGCCTGTGGAGTACTTATTGGTAAAGGTGGCCTGGAAAATCATTTACCTTTAATGAAAATGCCTGATGCCAAAATGATGGTTACTCAGTACCATGGCGACCTGGTGGAACCCATTGGTATGTTAAAAATGGATTTTTTGGGACTTAAAACCTTGTCCATAATAAGAACCACCATCAATAACATCAAAGATGCTAAAGGCGTGGAAGTTGATATGAACAACATTCCGCGAGAGGATAAAAAAACATATGAACTTTTCAGTAAAGGGCAAACCACCGGGATATTTCAGTTTGAGTCGGATAACATGAAAAAATACCTCAAACAGCTCAAACCAAGCCGGTTTATGGATTTAGTGGCGATGAATGCATTACACCGGCCTGGCCCGATGCAATATATCCCATCCTATATCCACAGAAAATACGGGAAAGAAAAAATTGAATATGACCATCCCATCATGGAGGAATACCTTAAAGAAACCTTCGGGATCACTGTGTTTCAGGAACAGGTAATGTTGTTATCCAGAAGGCTGGCAGGATTTACCCGCGGGGAAAGTGATACCCTCAGAAAAGCCATGGGTAAAAAGAAATTTGACCTGATGGACAAACTGAAAGTGAAATTTAAAGAAGGATGCCTGAAAAATCAGGATTTCCTGGATGGTTGCAAACAAACGAAAAAAAAACCGGAAAAACTGATTGATAAAATCTGGAAAGACTGGGAAAATTTTGCCTCCTACGCATTCAATAAATCTCACGCTGTCTGTTATGCCGAACTTGCTTATACCACAACATACCTTAAAGCTAATTACCCGGCAGAATTTATGGCCGCCGTAATGAGCCGGAATCAGGACGAAATATCAAAGATCAGCCTGCAAATGGAAGAATGCAGGCGCATGGGAATCAAAGTACTTGGCCCCAGTGTCAATGATAGTTATTCCACCTTTCATGTGGATGAAAATAACAACATCCGGTTTGGCTTAAATGCCATCAAAGGAGTAGGCTCCAATGCCGTTAAACAAATCATTAAACAACGCAAAAAAGACGGGAAATATAAAGATATTTTCGATTTTATATCCAGGGTGGATTTGCACCAGGTTAATAAAAAAAGCCTGGAATCATTGGTTTATGGTGGAGGCTTTGATTGTTTTGATGGTATTGAAAGGTATCAGTTTATGTGTAAAGATAAACAGGAAATTCCCTTTTTGGAAACCTTAATCAAATATGGAAACCAGAAACAAGCCGATAAAAGCAACGGGATAAGCATTTGGGGCGATATGCTGGAAGATACCATTCAAACACCTGGTATTCCTACATGCGAAAAATGGTCTGTTACCGAAATGTTGAAAAAAGAAAAAGAATACATCGGAATGTACATGTCGGCACATCCCTTAGATGAATATAAATTGGAAATGTCTCAGTTGAATTTAGTGCCTGTATCCGACCTGAAAACAAAACCGGAAGATTATACAAAAAAAGATTTCATGATTGCAGGATACATCACCGACGCTTTTGAAAAACGCACCAAAAACAACAAACTGTATGGTAGCATTACCCTCGAAGATTATTCTGATAGTTATAAAATCACCCTGTTTGGTAAAGATTACATCAATCATAAAAGCTTGTTTTGCAAAGGTTATGGCGTCCTGATACGGGGACGTATGGAACCGGGATGGAAAAATAAAGATGAGTTGCAGTTTAAAATCAGGAAAATGGAAGAACTCTCCACCCTCAAAGATGGGTTTTTTAAAGAAATTACCTTGCAAATGTTTGCCGATAAAGTGGATGAACAATTCATAGAGGATTTGAAAAAAGTCATCAAAAACCAAAAAGGCAAGATGATCTTGAACATTTCCCTATATGATGATGTTATTAAGCAGCGGATTGATTTTTCTTCCGGTCGGTATAAAGTTGATCTCAACGAAAAATTGATTGATTTTTTGGAAAACAATTCCGCTATCTATAATTTTAAAATGACGTAATTTAATTAATTTTGATAATTAAAATATAACTAATATGGTACACGAAATCACAACTGAAAACTTTGAAGAGCTCGTAATAAAATCAGACAAACCCGTAGTTGTCGACCTTTGGGCTGAATGGTGCGGGCCTTGCAGAATGCTATCCCCCATCATGGAAGAACTGAGTACTGAATATGACGGTAAAGCAATCATCGGAAAAGTGGATGTGGACAGCAATCCCGACATTGCTGCCAAATACGGCGTGCGGAATATACCTACTGTGTTGTTTGTTAAAGAGGGTGAAATTGTGGATAAACAAGTGGGTGCTGTTCCCAAATCAACGCTTGCTGCCAAACTTGATGCCATCATTAAATAAAATGCCGTTCTGATATTGAATGTGAAACATGGTATTGTTGTTAAATCAACCGGAAAGAATTATCTGATTCAATCCGGAAAGAATGTTTTTACCTGTACCCTGAGGGGAAAATTGCGTTTGGAAAACAGCAGAAAAACCAACCCTGTGGCCGTTGGTGATCATGTGCAATTTTACCTCCAGGATGATGAAAATACCGGCGTGATTGAAAAGGTGGAAAAACGACGCAATCATTTGTTGCGAAAATCTACTAATTTGTCAAAACAATCCCAGGTTATTGCTGCTAATGTTGATCAGGCAGTGTTGATCGCTACGCTGAATTATCCTAAAACAACCCGGCTCTTTATTGATCGTTTTATCATGAGCGCTGAATCTTTCAACATTCCTGTGGTGCTTGTGTTTAATAAAATTGATTTGTACGATGAATCCCTTAAATCTGAACTAAACGAACTGAAGGCCGTGTATAACAACATTGTTGATGCGACACACCTTGTCTCTGCGGTTGACAAGCAATATAAACCGGAAATTCAACGTATTTTAAAAGATAAAATTTCTGTGGTGGCCGGGCATTCCGGCGTGGGAAAATCCTCTTTTATCAATTTGGCCGATCCAAAATTGCAAATCGCAACAGATCCCTTATCCAAAACACACCAGACCGGTAAACATACAACCACATTTGCAGAAATGCATAGCCTTAATTTCGGTGGTTATGTAATAGATACTCCCGGTATAAAAGCATTCGGTATCAGCCATATTGATAAAAATGAATTGTATCATTTCTTCCCTGAAATATTTGCTGTTGCCTCAAAGTGTAAATTTTATAATTGTCTGCACATTGATGAACCCGGGTGCGCTGTCAAGAAAGCTGTAATTGATGGTGAAATTGCAGAATCCCGGTATTATTCTTATCTGAACCTCTTTTTTGATGACCGCTCAAAATACAGGGAAGCTGATTATTAGTTATTCTGTACTCAGATTCAACTTTCGTTCAATGAGTGATATGATAATGTGAATCACCTTAATGTGAATTTCCTGTATCCTGTCAGAATGATTCGAAGCAGGAGCACAGACCATCACATCACAATATGGTAATAATTTTCCCCCTGCGTTTCCACTCAGGCCAATGACTTTCATACCCTGTTTTCTCGCGGTACCTGCTGCTTTAAGTATGTTGTCTGAATTGCCACTGGTGCTGATGGCAAACAACACATCACCTGATTTTCCATGGGCTTCTATGAACCTTGAAAACACGTGTTCATAACCAAAATCGTTTGCTGTACAGCTTATGTGACCAGGGTCTGATATGGCAATGGCAGGCAAAGCTTTTCTGTTATCCCGGTAACGTGATGTCAGTTCTTCAGCAAAATGCATAGCATCTGACATACTGCCGCCATTGCCGCAACTGATAACCTTATTCCCGTTTTTAAATGCTTCTGAAATGAGCGTGGCAGCATTGTCAACCAACGTAATGGCTGCCGGATTACTGCGAAACTCATACAATGCGTCTGCGGCTTCCTGGAGTTGGCTTTTTACGTATGTATTGTAATCCATGATAATGAATGTCAATTTTTATTTCACAGCAAAATTATTAATTTTATCTCTAAATATTAATTCATAAATCGTTCCGATAATTAACATATTATTAAGTGATATATGTGAATGTATTATTACATTTGAACGTAATTTTATAACCAAGCTATAATCAAAAATCATATATTATGAAAAAACTATGCATAGGAATTATTAGTCTGATGTTGTCATTCAATATGTTTGGCCAATACCAGCCGAATGACAAAATTCCGTTTAACGATTCAGTTACTTACGGAAAACTTGATAACGGACTGACTTATTACATCAAGTCAAATTCCAAACCCGAAAACCGTGCAGAACTTACATTGGCAGTTTATGCCGGGTCTGTGCTTGAAGATGAAGACCAGCAAGGACTGGCGCACTTCTGTGAACACATGGCATTTAACGGGACAAAAAATTTCCCCAAACATGAACTCATCAATTACATGGAATCCACAGGTATGGAGTTTGGTGCCGATGTCAATGCCTATACGTCGTTTGATGAAACGGTATATGGCATTACGGTCCCCCTTGATGATGAGGAAATGTTGGACAAAGGTTTGCTTGTGCTGCATGACTGGGCACATTATGTGTCGTTTGAGCCCGAAGAAATTGATGCCGAACGTGGTGTTATCCATGAAGAATGGCGCATGGGGCAAGGTGCTATGGACAGGATGCAACGTGAATTTATGCCCAAAATATTTTACAATTCACAATACGCTGAACGCTTGCCCATTGGGAAAATGGATGTCGTGGATAATTGTAAATACGAAACCTTAAAACGTTTTTACAACGAATGGTACAGGCCTGAATTAATGGCTGTTGTAGCTGTTGGTGATTTTGATGAACAAAAAATTGAAGCAAAAATCAAGGAAAAATTCAGTGACATTCCCGCTAAAGAAGATGCAAGGGAACGCAAGCTATTCGATATACCCAACCACGATGAAATTTTGGTTTCTGTAGCATCTGACCCGGAAGCACCCATGTCAATGGTGCAAATTTATACCAAACATCCAATCATTAACATGGAAACAGTGGCTGATTACCGGGAAAAAATAGTTTCAGACCTTGTTAGTACCATGCTGAATGACAGACTCAGTGAACTGACCATGCAGGAAGAACCTCCTTTCGTGCAGGGATTCGCTGCCCACAGCAATTTCATCGGTACTAAATCTGTTTTTATGAGTATTGGAATACCACGCAACAATGATGTTCAAACTGCACTGAAAGCCTTGGTGATGGAAAATCAACGGGCTAAAAAACACGGTTTCACTGAAACTGAACTGGATCGTGCGAAATCATCCTTGTTGAAACAAATGGAAAAATTATACAAGGAAAGAAACAAGCGCAAATCATCCAGTATCGTTGAAGAATACAAACGTCATTTTCTGTATCCCCATGACCCTGTGCCGGGCATCGAATATGAATATGAACTGTATCAAAAATACCTGCCGGAAATTACCATTGACCAGGTGAATAAAAAAATTGATAAACTGGTCATTGATAATAACAAAGTGATTGTTTTGATCATGCCTGAAAAGGAAGGGATTGAAATACCATCCGAAGAAGAAATTTTGACTGCTTACACAGACGTTGTGAATTCAGAAGTTGAGCCTTATGTTGACAAAGTGACAGATAAACCGCTTTTGGAAAAACAACCTGAACCAGTTAAAATAGCTGATGAAAATATCAACAAAATTCTGGATTACACAGTATGGGAATTTGATAACGGCGTAAAAGTCATCATTAAACCAACCGATTTTAAAGATGATGAAATTCTGTTTAAAGCAGTGAGCCCCGGGGGATCTTCACTGTATGGGCAAAAAGATGATATCTCTGCTGATATCGTGGCTGAGGTAGCATCCGAAAGTGGAATCGGAAACTTTGACCGCATGGAACTGGATAAATATTTATCCGATAAAAATGTGCAACTCAGGCCTAATGTGAACGAAACCAGCGAAGGACTCAATGGAAAATGTTCGCCGGATGACCTTGAAACTATGCTGCAAATGATTTACCTGAATTTTACTAAACCACGGGTAACGGAATCAGGGTTCAATACCTATATTAATAAGCTGGAATCACAATTAGAAAACAAAAGCCTTGACCCGCAATCCGTATGGCAGGACAGCATTCAGGCCATTATGGCAAATTACCACCCCAGGCGCAGGCCTTTAACACCGGAAATACTGGGTGAAGCCAGTTATAGTAAAATCAGGTACATTATGAAGTCCCGCTTTGGTGACCCCGGTAACTTTACCTTCTATTTTGTTGGTAACATCAACCCTGATGAAGTAATAGGGCTGTTTGAAACCTACCTCGGAAGTTTGCCAAAAGTAAACAGGGAAGAGGATTACAAAGACCTGGGTATAGAACCACCTTCCGGGATTGTTGACAAAACCATATATAAAGGCACCGATCCCAAGTCTATGGTGGTCATTAATTTCCATGGTGACATGGAATATACCGTTGAAAACCGCCTGCATATTGATGCAATATGCAAAGTGCTGTCAACAAAACTCCTGGAAGAGATCAGGGAAAATAAATCCGGGGTTTATACCATTGGTGCATATCCTGACACCAGAAAAGATCCGAAAGAACAATACAGGGTAACCATTTTCTTCAGTTGCGATCCCGAACGTGTGGATGAATTAACGGAGGCTGTGTTTGTTGAAATTGAAAAACTCCAGAAAAACGGCCCCACTGATACCGACCTTCAAAAGGTGATTGAAAAAGAAAAACGGGCTTACGAAGTCAATTTGCAGGAAAACAGATACTGGTTACAGAAACTTGAGGAAATTGAAGAAGGCAGCATTGCTGATAAAGATGTGCTGAAATATGAAAAATACATCGACAAACTCGATACACAAACCCTCAAAGAAGCTGCCAACACCTTTTTCAACCAAAATGAATACATAAGAATCACCCTGAAACCTGAAAAAGGATCACAGGAAAAAAAATAATTTTCATAACATACGGTTTTTGAAAAAGCGTCTTGCGTGCAAGGCGCTTTTTTAGTGTGTGTAATTTTAATCCCCTTTTATTTCCCCAACATTTTTATTCTTCTCTACATAGTTTTTCAACTGAAACCTGTCACCATCAAATTCCCCGTACGTGAAATTGAACAGCCAGTCACCGAGGTTGATGAAGGTAGTTTCCCTGCCGAGTTTATGCACAATGGGAATATGCCGGTGGCCAAACACAAAATAATCAATGTCTTTTTCTTTCATCACATCGCGGGCATATTTAACAAGCCATTCATCTTCATAATTTAGCTCTTTAGGGTAATTGTGGTTGCCACGGCTGTATTTGCTCCACCTTTTGGCAAGTGCCACGGCAAAATTGGGATGTATGCGTGAAAAACACCATTGCAAAAACTTGCTCGTAAAAATTTTCTTCAGGAAATTGTATTTCTTATCGTAAGTGCCCAGTGCATCCCCATGGGCTATGTAAAATCGTTTGCCGTGCAACTCTGTTTCCAGTACATCATAGATTACCTGCATACCCAGCTCCTGCTGCAGATAGCCAAATACCCAGATGTCGTGATTGCCTGTGAAAAAATACACCGGAAGCCCCTCGTCCGTAAGTCTGGCAAGGGTGCCGAAAAGCCTCGTAAATCCCCGTGGCACAACGTGTTTGTATTCATACCAGAAATCAAAAATATCACCCACGAGGTAAATGGCTTCAGCATCGGCTGATTTCTCTTCAAGCCATTGCACGAGCAGCTTTTCCCGTTTCAGGCTGGATTCAAAATCAGGACTGCCGAGGTGAGCGTCCGATACAAAGTATATTTTCTTTTTTTCTTTCAATACAAAAGATGCGTTTTAAATCTGTAATCAAACGGATTCAACCGGTTCAAAGATAATCTAAATCGGATAGTCTGCCAGAAATTTTCCGAATATAATCTATTGATGTTTTTGATGGGTTCAGAATACAATACCGGAATGAATATCTCAACCGCATCGTCAATCAGGTTTATCTGCACACCAAGTTCATACAAAACGTCTGTGTCTTCAAAAAAATTGCTTTCATACAGCGTGGGAATGGTCGCTATATTTCCGTAAAGGTTTAACATGGAAAGTGGTGTCTCTGAACTCAGGTTGAGACTCAGTATCCAGGTGTCTGATTGTAAAGGTGTGTAAATAGCAAATCCCCCTTCATCAGGGATAAACTGATGCGCAGAAAATATCTCCGGTTGATTTACTGTCACTGAACGGTTCAACGCATTCATGCGGAACAGGTAATCGGTGTGTGTGCTTGTTCCTACCAGCCTGAAATTGACATTATTGGGATGATTTTCAAAATCATAATATCCCAGTACACCACAAAACAAACGAATGTCAAGGCCGATATGTTGGGTGTAATTCAAACGGTAATTCATATCCGCATACCATTTTATATAAGCTGCCCCGTGTTCAACTGTTGTTGAAATACGGTACGGGTTGACAGGCCGGTGATTTTCCACATCGAAACTTAACTGTTGATAATGTTTTGGAGCGCTGTTATCGCTGCTTGTGGTGATGAAATTGAAATCCAGTGATGCGTTGATGTTGGTGTTTTCTGGCAAAAATTCCAGCCCTGCCTGTGCATGCAGTTTTTGGTAACGCGTGTCGGCATTTAGTGAAAACTGATTTCCGCTCAACACCAGCTTAACTGTTTTTAATTTCGGAGATGCCAGGTGTTGCCGCCATGTGATGTTGCCACTACCTGTAAAATGTTTCGTTGTCAATCCATACATGGGCAATAGTTGATATTCAAACTGTTTCACCGGGAGAAAATTGTTGTAAAGCAACAGCCCCGGCATAAATCCATCCAGGCCGTTGAAAACCGGAACAGGCAGGTAATACAGTTCATTTTTCCTGAAATCATCTATGCCACCAAAAAATTTCAGTGATACAGGATGCATACGCGGAAAAAGCTTGTCACAGTAAACATCGTTGCTGCGGTTAAATTCCAGCATGTCAAAAGCAGGGTCAATGCTGATGCATTTTGCGTCCGGAGGATAGGGGAAGGTGTGGGTGCCGGCAAATCCTTGTTTCCTGACAACGCTGTCCGGGGTTCCAAAAAATACGGGGGTGTCAATTTTACCTTTGTTTTCGATGCAAATGCTGTCTATGGTGCGGTTTTTTATCCGGTAATCCACATCCCCGGTGCTGCCAATCAATCCATCAAAAAACCAGGACAAATTTTCGCCGGAGGCTTGTTCAAAATGCCGCCTCAAATCCTGTGGGCATGGATGTTTATATTGCCATTGCTCGTAAAACGCATGCATGATGTCACGAAATTCATCATCACCAAGCCAGGCTTGCAGGTAATAAAAAGCGGAAACGGTTTTGTTGTAAATCACGCTCATGTAATTTTCCGGATAATAATCATCCGAACCAAGATGTGCGGGCTGGTCTATTCCCAGGCTGCGTGTAAATTTGTATATAAATTCGGGTAAGAGATGTCGCCTGTCTTTGTTATAGGCATTTTCGATTGCTCCTATCAATGGTAACCGCATTTTATAATCCGGATGGAATTTTTCCATATACAAATTTTCATAAAAGGAATTCAATCCTTCATCTAACCACGGATACCGGCGTTCGTTAAACCCCAGGCTACCATAAAACCAGTTGTGTCCTACTTCGTGCATAACAATTCGTTCAAGCTCCGTACCACCGCCCTGCATTGTGATGAGTGTGACGCATGGATATTCCATGCCACCACCGGCTCCCGCTTCACCCTGCACAGCAGAGTAAGAACGATAAGGGCTGTCTCCTATTTGAGCTGAATAGAAATCCAGGGTACGGGAAATGTATCCGGGAACACGGTTCCAGCTTATCTCACAGCCGGGCAGATAAAAGGAAAAAACATCAGTGCTGTCATTCCACAACTGATGCCTGACGTTGAACCGTTTGTCCGCAAACCAGGCAAAATCATGTATGTTTTCGCCTTTAAAAACAATGGTTTTTCTTGCTGTATCTGATGGAAAATGCGTAGAATCAGCCGGGATATCGGGTAGATTGAACAACCATTCCCGTTCGGTTTCCGTGATGAGTTTGCCGCTTGCTGCCACACGGTAGTTTGCCGGCACATTAATTTCAACGGTATAATCACCGAATTCGGAATAATATTCACCCATGTGCAGATAGGGCATGGGATGCCATCCGTTGTTGTCGTAAACCGCCGGCTTTGGATACCATTGTGTGATGTAATAGGCTTGTTCTACATGTCCCAGCCTGGAAAATACCGCCGGAATTTTGACATAAAAACCGGTTTCGATATTGATACGTTGTCCTGGTAGTAGCGGATCGTTTAGTTGTAATTCAGCGATGTCTATAGAATCGGGATTAATGTATAAAGTGGCAACTTCGCCGTTAATGGTATAAAACATGCTGTCAATGTAGCCGCGTTCCTCTGGTGACGAGAAATAAAAGGATGCATCTCCCAGTCTCAGCATTTGTTTGGCAAAAGCAGTTTTTTGATGGCGGTAGGCATTGGGATACAGGTGAAACAAAATCTGGTTCAGCGTGTCAGGAGAGTGATTGATGTATTCAATCCTGATCTGTCCCTCTAAACTGTGGCTGGTGTCATCCAGGCTAACAGAAATATAGTAGTTGGCTTCCTGCTGAAAATAGTCTGTGTCAAACTGTGCTTTTGTGTTTTGAAAACAAAAACAAAACAACAGGATAAAGAGACTAATGCCCGAAGATTTCTTCCAGTTTTTTCCCAAGTGCCGGTCCTCTCAAATTGGTTGCAATTATTTTGCCTTCCGGATTCAACAGGAAATTTGACGGGATACCGCGTAAACCATAGAGTATTGCGGCTTCACTGCTCCAGTATTTTAAATCACTGACATGGTGCCATTGAGAGAGATTGTCTTTTTCAATGGCATCAACCCAGCTTTCCTTGTTTTTATCCAGCGACACCTGAAAGATAGTAAAATTATCGGATTTATATTTGTTGTAATTTGAAACCAAATTGGGATTTTCCATCCGGCATGGACGGCACCATCCTGCCCAGAAATCAAGCAACACATATTGTCCCCTTAAATCATGCAAACTTTTAGGATCGCCCTCAGGGGTGTTTAGTGTTATGTTGGGAGCAACATCGCCAACGCCATAACCGTTCTGTTGGCTTTGTTTTTGTTCGGCCTGTATTCGCATCTTGCTGATGTCGGATTTTAGGCTTTTTGTATAGGCTATATCAGGATTGTATTCCTGCATGTTTTTCAGAACAAAGTTAAAAATGTCTTCATCTTCGGGAAAAGAAAAAATCATGTTCTGTCCGATCTGCTGAAACAAAGCAAGGTAAATAAAAATTGACTCTTTGTTATTTTTTATCATTTCGTTCAGCTTTATTTTGCTGTTGTTCATAATGTTTTCTGCTTCCTTGTTGATGCGAGTCAGTATTTTCTGTTGTTCAGCCTTGGTTTTGTCTTTGGCAACCCTGTATTCATTGCCGAGAGCTTGCATTTGCCCTGCTGCTTCTGTTAGGTGTTTGTGCATTTCCATCACCAGTTTGCTTTCTTCTGAGCCACTGACTTGGTAATTTTTGGTAATGGGCTTTTTATCTGCCGTGAGTGTAATGGTTTCTCCGGGTTGTGCTATCAAAAAAATACCTTGTTCCCCAATTCTGATTCTGTATATGTCAGCCTTCTCTGGTTTGTGCGAGAAATTGAATGTCCCTTGTTCTCCTAAGGTAGCAGAATCCAACCTGATTAGTTTATCGGGACTTAGCTTTTCAAAATAAATGGTAGAGCCTGCTGCCGGTACAAAATTCCCTTTTACTGTCAGGATGCTGTCGTTGGCTTCTGTGTTGCTTGTTGTTTTTGTTGTTTCATCATTGGTTTTGCTGTTGCTGCAAGTGGTAAGAAACAATACACTAAGGAATGAAAAAATCAGGATTTTTTTCATAATTTTGTTTAATTTTTGGTTACTATTAATAAAATAAAATGCATTTTGCGTATAACTATTTTATGCCTGTTTTGTTTAAAGAATCAAATGAAAATTCAAAATAAATACATCTTACCGGATATACAAAGGAAGCCTTTGATAATTACCGTAGGAATGTTTGACGGTGTACATCGGGGACACAGGTATTTTATCAGGCAGATGAAAGAAAAAGCGCATGAGCATTCCCTGTTGCCTGTGGTTATAACAATGCATCCCCATCCGTCAGAGATTTTATCCGGCACTGAATTCAGGTACCTTACTACCCTGGTTGAAAAACAGGAATTAATTCATCAACTTGGAATCAAGTACGTGCTGGTATTGAAAACAAGCACCTCGCTTATGCAATTAAGCGCTGTGGAATTTCTTGATGCATTGAAATCCGAAAATTTAAATATCAACATGATAGCCATGGGATACAACAACAGTTTTGGAAATCCCAATAAAGACACTCTCGACATATTGCCTGAAACTCATAAACCGGTTATCTACACAGTAAATGCTTTGTCGGAAAACATAAATTCCACACAGATAAGAAAAAATCTGAGGGACGGGGATGTGAAAACTGCTGCTAATATACTGGGACATCCGTATGTGTTGTATGGCAAAGTGGTGGAAGGTAATAAAATGGGGCGCACCATAGGTTTTCCTACAGCAAACATCAAGGTAAGCTCTGTTGAAAAAATGATTCCTGCTACAGGGGTGTATGCGGTAATATGCAACGTGGGGGGTAGGAATTTTCCCGGTATGATGAACATCGGATACCGCCCCACATTGCGTGAAGAGACCAGGAAACTGGTGTTGGAAGTACACGTGCCGGGAGAAACACTGGATATTTACAACCAGGAAATAAAAATTGAGTTTTGCAAAAAAATTAGGGACGAAAAACGATTCAGTGATATGCAGGCACTTAAAGTACAATTGGGGAAAGATAAAAATTTCATAAAATCATATTTTAGTGGTAATTTTGCAAACTCTAACACTAATGATGGCATAATGGAACGATAGCACGATAGCATGATGGAACGATAGCACGATAGCATGATGGAACGATGGAGAAACTGAGAGATGGAGTGATGGAGAGTCAGAGTGATGGAGGTAGTTATTATGATTAACAGGGCGTGCCCCTGATTTGTTTTTTAATACTTTCTACCCCGGGAAACCTTTTCTAAAGTTTCAAACTTTAGAAAAGGTAGGGAGAAGGGATAAAAAACAAAACAGGGTAGGTCTCCGGCTATTAGCTGCCTGCTGGTCTGCCTGCCAGCCGTGTTAAATGTTATTGGGTGGCAGGCTGGCGGGTGCTGACAAATGCAGCAAAGGAGTTTGCTCAATCGCTCCACTCTTTTCTGCATGCAGCACCAACGCATTGCAGCAGGCAGGCTAAACGCCTCCGCCCTCACGCAGGAGCACGATGGCACGAAAGCACGATGAAATGATGGAGGGATGAAAAGAAATAATAATAAAAATTAATATTATGACAGAAGAATTATTTTCAACAAAAAAATACGCAATAAAAGACATATCCCTGGCTCACTGGGGACGTAAAGAAATTGAAATTGCAGAAAAGGAAATGCCCGGCTTGATAAGCCTGAGAAAAAAATATGCGGCAGACAAGCCCCTCAAAGGTGCCCGTATTACAGGGTCATTACACATGACGATACAAACTGCAGTGTTGATTGAAACATTAAAAGCACTTGGTGCTGATGTGCGCTGGGCCAGTTGCAATATTTTTTCCACACAGGACCATGCTGCGGCCGCTATGGCTGAAGCTGGCGTCCCCGTGTTTGCATGGAAAGGTGAAAGCTTGGAAGAATACTGGTGGTGTACATTGCAAGCCCTGACATGGCCGGATGGTAAAGGTCCTGATCTCATTGTTGATGATGGGGGTGATGCCACGATGATGGTACATCAAGGTGCCGAAATGGAAAAAAAACCCGAATCCTACCATGAGGGAATTGATAATGAAGAAGAACTTCAACTGCGGAAATGGCTGAAAAAAGTGCATGAACACGATAATAAGCACTGGGAAAAAGTAGGTAAAAACATCAAAGGGGTATCAGAAGAAACAACCACAGGTGTTCACAGGCTTTATCAACGAAAAGTTGCAGGCACGCTGTTGTTTCCTGCCATGAACGTAAATGATTCAGTAACCAAATCCAAGTTTGACAACCTTTATGGATGCCGTGAATCATTGGCCGATGGCATCAAACGAGCTACAGACATCATGGTCGCAGGGAAAACGGTGTGTATCCTTGGTTATGGCGATGTGGGCAAAGGCTCTGCAAAGTCATTACGTGGTTTTGGTGCCAGGGTGCTGGTAACCGAAGTGGACCCCATTTGTGCCTTGCAGGCTGTCATGGAAGGGTTTGAAGTCACTACCATTGAGGATGCACTGAAGGAAGCCACTATTTTTGTTACGGCTACCGGGAACAAAGATGTCATTACCGTAGAACACATGGCAAACATGAAAGATGAATCCATCGTGTGTAACATTGGTCATTTTGATAATGAAATTCAGGTAACCCAACTTGAAAGATGTTCTGATGTCAAAAAAGAAAACATCAAACCGCAGGTGGACAGGTACAAATTTGATGATGGGCATAGCATTTATTTGCTGGCTGAAGGACGCCTTGTTAACCTGGGGTGTGCTACAGGTCATCCCTCTTTTGTGATGAGCAACTCATTTTCAAATCAAACGCTGGCACAAATGAGATTGTGGGAAAATAAACTTGAGGTGGATGTATATCGTTTGCCAAAAGACCTTGATGAAGAAGTGGCACGCCTGCATTTGCCGCATTTGGGAGTTAAACTCACTACACTGACCGAGGAACAGGCTAAATACATCGGGGTTCCCGTAAATGGGCCTTATAAGCCCGAGCATTACCGGTATTAAATATTTTCCTAACCGGCACTCCACTTTGGGTTCATTGGCACATCGCCTAACTCCCTTTTTGTACAAGCATCGTTACTCATTTTCCAACATGGAGGCGGGATGAGCAGCAATCATATTTGTTAATTTATGTACTTAACTGCACAAATTCACCATAATTTATGCAGTTGAATGAAATTATTTTGTAAGCATGTTGTCCGCCGTTAACGTCCCCGGCCTACCCGGTTTGCTTGTTTTTAGGTAAATAGGTTGGTATATTAATTCAGTTATAATGCAATGTATATTAATTGTTGTAATATCAAAAATTTTGCTTATCATTGCTCAGACAAAATTAAAATATAAACAGATGAAATACGCATTAAACACATTTTTATTTTATGATTACTTAATGTTATACCTAAATTCATTTTTATAGCTAATTC
>JBNGDT010000023.1:0-19228 GCA_049975305.1 Bacteroidales bacterium
GTTGAAAACATATTTGGATAAACCGTTTTTTGTATTATTTCTGGTTTTATATTAGCAGAGGATAATTGCCCATGCAACAATTCAATAATTTGTTAATTTGTAAAAAACATATATCCAATGTTAACTACTGATGAAAAAACATTAAAAACGGCTGCTTTGCAAAAAAACAAAGTAAAAACGTATAATGATGAAGATGCGTATAACGCAAGCCTTGAGTATTTTAAAGGTGATGAACTTGCGGCACGCGTGTGGATTAATAAATACGCACTAAAAGATTCAGATGGGAGATTATATGAATTGACTCCGGATGATATGCACAGGCGCCTGGCAAAAGAACTGCACAGGGTGGAGAAAAAATATAAAAACCCCATGGATGAGGAATACATATATCAACTGCTGAAAGATTTTCGTTATGTTATACCCCAGGGTGGCCCAATGTCTGGCATAGGCAATAATCGTCAGATTGTTTCTTTATCCAA
Organism: Bacteroidales bacterium; assembly: GCA_049975305.1. Classification (GTDB taxonomy): domain Bacteria; phylum Bacteroidota; class Bacteroidia; order Bacteroidales; family ML635J-15; genus JAQIBY01. Next base: position 480 of record JBNGDT010000023.1, read on the forward strand.
TTGTTTTGTCATTGGCCATGAAGAACCCAGTGATTCGTATGGAGGCATTTTGAAAATCGACCAGGAGCAGGTTCAACTAATGAAAAGACGTGGTGGTGTAGGGCATGATCTATCCCATTTACGACCAAAAGGCAGTCCGGTAAACAACTCTGCACTGACTTCCACAGGCATTGTTCCGTTTATGGAAAGGTATTCCAACACCACCCGTGAAGTAGCACAGGATGGCCGCAGGGGAGCTTTGATGTTGTCTGTATCTGTAAAACATCCCGATGCTGAGGATTTCATCAATGCTAAAATGGAATCAGGTAAAATTACAGGAGCCAATATATCTGTAAAAATTTATGATGATTTCATGAAAGCTGTCTATGAAGATGCAGAATACATGCAGCAATTTCCCATAGATTCAAAACAATCCACCTATCAGAAAAAGATTAAAGCCAAAGAATTGTGGGGTAAAATCATTCACAATGCATGGAAATCTGCAGAACCCGGTATTTTGTTCTGGGATACCATTATAAAAGAATCCGTTCCGGATTGTTATGCAGACCTCGGCTTCAGGACATTATCCACAAATCCTTGTGGTGAAATACCACTCTGTCCCTATGATAGTTGTAGATTGTTGGCAATAAACCTGTACTCATATGTTGAAAAACCCTTCACCAAACAGGCAACATTCAATTTCGAAAAGTTTAAAGAACATGTGGCTGCAGCACAGCGTATCATGGATGATATCATTGACCTGGAAATTGAAAAAATTGACAGTATCCTCGCCAAAATTGCTGCTGACCCCGAAGATTTTGAAACCAAAAGGACAGAACAAAAATTGTGGGAGAAAATCAAACACAAAGCTCAGGTGGGCAGAAGAACTGGCATGGGCATTACTGCCGAAGGGGATATGCTTGCTGCGCTTAACCTGAGATATGGTACAGATAACGCTACAGATTTTTCCGAAACCATTCATCAAACCATGGCTATCGAAGCTTACCATTCTTCAGTGAATATGGCCAAAGAAAGAGGTCCCTTTCCAATTTTTGACCCCCAACGTGAAAAAAACAATCCGTTTATAAACAGAATCCGTGAAGCAGACCCGGAGCTTGGTGAAGACATGGAAAAATGGGGCAGAAGAAACATCAGCCTGCTTACAATTGCACCAACAGGAACTACCAGCCTGATGACACAAACAACCTCAGGCATTGAGCCTGTATTTAAACCTGTGTACAGGCGTCGCAGAAAAGTCAACCACAATGATCCAAATGCCAAAGTAGATTATGAAGATGAAAGCGGAGACAAATGGGAAGAATACGTTGTGTTTCATCCAAAGTTTGCTACCTGGCTGAAAAACAACGGTTATGATCCCAATGAGGTTAAAAATATGCCTGATAAAAAAATTGATAGCCTTGTCACTAAATCTCCTTACCATAAAGCCTGTTCCGGGGATATCGATTATATTAAAAAAGTGAAAATGCAGGGCAGAATCCAAAAATGGGTAGATCATTCCATCTCAGTAACCATCAATTTACCAGAATCTATTTCCGAAGATCTCGTAGATCAACTTTACCGTGAAGCATGGGAAACCGGATGCAAAGGTGTTACCGTTTACCGTGAAGGATCCAGGGATGGCGTGCTGCTTTCAGGATCTAAAACTAAGAAAAAATCGGAATACAGAATCGGATTAAAACGACCTAAAGTGCTGGATGCTGATGTCGTGCGTTTCCGGAACAACAAAGAAGAGTGGATTGCATTTGTCGGATTGCTTGACGGCAAACCTTATGAAATTTTTACCGGTCGCATGGAAGACGATGTGCTGCCCATTCCAAAAACTATCAACAAAGGACAGATTATAAAAAATAAATTGCCCGACGGAACTTCCCGTTATGATTTTCAATACAAAAACAGGTATGGGTACAGTACCACCTTTGAGGGGCTTTCTCACCAGTTTAATACTGAGTTTTGGAATTATGCAAAATTAATATCAGGCGTCCTCAGGTACGGGATGCCTATTGAAAAAACCGTGGAACTGGTTGCCTCTCTTCAGTTGGATAGTGAAAACATTACCACATGGAAAACAGGTGTGGAAAGGGCATTAAAACGGTACATCCCCAATGGAACCAAGGCCTCAAAGAAAGGAACAAGATGCCCCGAATGCAGCAGATTAGATACATTGATTTATCAGGATGGATGTGTGATCTGTACGAATTGTGGTTATTCAAAATGTGGTTAATAAGCAGATTGTAAAAACGATGGCATGATGGCGAGATTGCACGAGATGGGATAAATAGGGAAACTTCAAAAAAGATAACTTAAGATAAAATTAATAAAAAAGATCAAAATAAGATGTGAAGATTTAGGTTTTAGGTCATGAAATATTTTAAAACCTAACCCCTTATTTTTGTTTTTTGACATTTGAGGTTTGTTATTTTTAAAATTCAATGGTTTTCTAAGAGACACTATATACGAATCCGGATCAGTAGAAATTATAGAAATCACGCTACATCTCGTGCAATCGTGTTGTCGTGGCATTATGCTATCGTTCCATCGTGCTATCGTATTTCTTAGAATAAAACAACGATATTTCAACGGTACTCCGAACAGAATTGCTATTTTTGTCGCTCATGGTAATTTTTGGTTATGTATGAATATCTAAAAGGAAGTATTAAAGAGCTTAACCCAAGCTATGTTGTCATTGAAACCAATGGAGTTGGATGGTTTCTGAACATATCGGTATATACTTATTCCAAGCTGAAAGAGGGCCATGAAGCAAAAATCTTTCTACATCATGTGGTACGTGAAGATGCCGAAATATTGTTTGGATTCTATGACAACAAAGAACGGGATATTTTCCGGTTGTTAATCACCGTTAATGGAGTGGGACCAAATACGGCCAGAACTATGCTTTCAACTTTGCCTCCCGATGAAATTGTTGCTGCTATTCAAACCGATAACGTTAGCCAGTTAAAAAACGTTAAAGGCATAGGCTTAAAAACAGCACAGCGCATTATTGTGGACCTGAGAGATAAAATTACTGAAAAAACTCAGGGTGCAGATAACAAAATTATCCCCCAAAGCAATACAATTCAAAATGAAGCGTTTGAAGCATTAGTTATGTTGGGTTTTAGCAAAAAACAAATTGATAAAACCCTCAGTAAAGTGATGACACAAAATCCTGATGCTGATGTGGAAACACTTGTGAAAACAACGTTGAAACGGCTTTAACAACCAAAATTAGTGGGCTTGAGAGGTATTGCAAAATATATCATCTGTGTTTTTTTGACTGGGATTACAGTTCTGACTGCAAACATGTTTTCACATGCAAATGCCAATTCATATATTTTGCCTCTGCATCCTGTATATCAGGTTGCTGACACTACTGTCTCTGATGATACTACTGCTTCAGGAGATACCATCGAAATCAAAGACGTTGACCTTCCCTGGGATTTTGGCCCTGATGAAAACAACCCTTTTATAGAAACGCCTGAATCGCCCTTGTATGGCCAAGACCCTGATAACATGCAGGAACATATTGAGTATGATCCCGAAACCGATTCCTACATCTTCAGGAAAACACTGGGCGACAGTATCGAAGTGGGCACACCATTCCACATGTCTTTCGATGAATACAGACAATACGATTTTGAAAAAGGCATGCAGAATTACTGGCAGCAAAGGGTGAAAAATGCCAATTTTGAAAGCCTGTCAACTCTTATTCCTAACCTGGAAGTGGGTGGTGAAGCTTTTGACAGGATATTCGGAAGCAATACCATTGATATTAAACCACAAGGGTCGGCTGAACTGAGCTTTGGCCTGGAAATATCCAATGTAGAAAATCCCATTCTGCCAGTAAAAATGCAACGGACTACTACTTTTGATTTTGATGAAAAAATCAAAATGAATGTGGTTGGACAAATTGGCGATAAAATGAAAGTCAATGTGCAATACGATACCGAAGCCGCTTTCGACTTTGAAAATTCTGTCAAACTGGAATACACAGGCCATGAAGATGAGATCATCCAAAAAATTGAAGCTGGTAATGTTTCCTTACCCTTAACCGGTTCATTGATACAGGGAAGTCAGAGTTTGTTTGGTTTTAAAACTGAACTGAAATTCGGGAAATTAACCATGACGAGCATTTTCTCCCAGCAGAAAGGGGAAACATCCACCATTACGGTTGAAGGTGGGGCGCAAATACAGGAATTTGAGATTGATGCCGACGAATACGAAGAAAATAAACACTTTTTCCTGAGCCATTATTTTAAGGAAAATTACGATAAAGCACTCGAAAACCTGCCTGTAATTAAATCGGGAATTAATATTACCAAAGTAGAAGTGTGGGTAACCAACACGGCAGGTAATTTTGAAGAAGCCCGTAACATTGTGGCATTTACAGACCTGGGAGAATCAAACCCGGAAAACATTCAAAGCGATTATGTTGTATCAGGAATGTCTCAAACTGTATTCCCCTTTGATTCGGTCAATAACCTGGGTGGCATAGCAACCGAATATCCTGGAATACGGGATATAAATCAAATCAGTGCTTTATTAAACGGAGCACCATTCAATATGCATGGAGGCGTGGATTATCAGAAAATAGAATCTGCACGTAAACTCAACAGTTCAGAATTTAAAATCAACAGGCAACTTGGATACATTTCCCTGAATTCACGCCTGCAATCTGATCAAGTGTTGGCGGTTGCTTTTGAATACACTGTGAATGGGGAAACTCGTCGTGTTGGTGAATTTGCTAACAGCGGCGTAAGTGCCCCGGATGCCCTTGTGCTTAAACTTATTAAGGGACCTGCCCTCACACCGGATTTGACAACCTGGGACCTGATGATGAAAAACATTTATTCCATTGGTGCTTATCAGGTAAATTCTGAGGATTTCGTCCTGGATATCATGTACCGCAACGATAAAACCGGAACATCACTGAATTACCTGCCTGTCGGAAAGGTGGATAATACAATTTTGTTGCGGGTGATGAACCTTGATGCCTTAGACCGTCAGCTTGACCCCAATCCCGACGGCTTATATGACTTTATCAGAGACATTACCATAAGACCGGATAACGGAAGAATCATTTTCCCTGTCAGAGAACCGTTTGGCAGCCATTTAAGGAAACAAATTACAGGGGGTGATCCCGATTTGAATGATGAAGCCGAAGAATACGTATTTCATGAACTGTATGATTCCACACAAAGCACGGCACAACAAATTGCCGAAAAGAACAAGTATTACATGACCGGGCATTACAAATCCAGCTCTGGATCTGAAATCAGGCTGAATGCCATCAACATTCCCAACGGCTCCGTGAAAGTCACGGCGGGTGGTATGGAGCTTACAGAAAATCAGGATTTTACAGTAGATTATAACCTCGGGCGTGTGAAAATCATCAATGAAGGTATCCTTGAGTCCGGTACCCCGATAAACATTTCACTTGAAAGCAATTCCCTGTTCAGTGTACAGACAAAAACCATGGTAGGAACCCATCTGAATTATGAAATTTCCAAAGATTTCAACATCGGGGCTACCATTCTTAACCTGACGGAAAGGCCCCTTACGCAAAAAGTCAGCATTGGGGATGAGCCTATTTCAAATACCATCTGGGGCGTGAACGGATCATACCGCAGCGAAGTTCCGTTTATTACAAAAGCTCTTGACTTCCTGCCATTGCTGGAAACCAAAGAAACATCAACCATCACGCTTACCGGAGAATTTGCTCACCTGATACCGGGTCATTCCAATGCCCTTGAAGAAGGCGGAAGCGCCTACATTGATGACTTTGAGGGAAGTGAAACCAGCATTGACATCAAATCCTTTATAGCATGGTCACTGGCCAGTAATCCCTATGGTCAACCCGAGTTGTTTCCCAATGCCGAATACATGAATGATTTGAGATATGGTTACAACAGGGCGAAACTGGCATGGTACGTTGTCGATCCTCTTTTTCACCGGAACAATAGCCCCGTAAGTGATGAATTAAGATCCAGCCATTACGTCAGGGAAGTAGTGGAGCAGGAAATATTTCCAAACAAAGAGAGTCCAACCGGTTCCATCCCTGCTACACTTGCAGTGCTGAACCTGACTTATTATCCAACCATCAAAGGGCCATATAATTATGACGTCAGTGGGGTAAATCCTGATGGAACTTTAATGAACCCCGAAAGCAGATGGGGAGGAATCATGAGAAAATTAACTACCAATGATTTTGAGGAGTCCAACATTGAATATGTGGAATTCTGGATGATGGACCCATTTGTAGAGGATGAAAACAATCCGGGAGGTGATTTGCTTATCAACCTGGGAAGCGTTTCCGAAGATGTGTTGAAAGATTCAAGAAAATCATTTGAAAACGGATTACCGGCTCCCGGCGTTGAAAACCCTGTTGATACTACCGTGTGGGGGCTTATTCCCCTGGTGCAATCAATGGTGAACGGTTTTGATAACGATCCTGAAATTCGTACTGCACAGGATGTTGGACTGGATGGACTTTCCACCGACAATGAGGTTGATTTTTTCGATCAGTATCTGCAGGCCATTGCCGATCAGTTTGGAACCAATTCAGAGGTTTATCAACTTGCGATCAAAGACCCTTCTTCTGATGATTTTCACCATTTCCGGGGTGAAGATTATGATGAAGCCAACCTGGATATCATTTCAAGGTATAAATACTACAACGGCCAGGAAGGGAACAGCCCCGTTTCAGAACCAGGGGAGAATTATTCAACCTCAGCTACATCAGTGCCTAACTCCGAAGACATCAATCAGGATAATACACTGAGTGAAAACGAAGCCTACTTTCAGTACAGGATAAGCATAAGGCCGGAAGACCTTGAAGTAGGGAAAAACTTCATTACCGATAAAGTTTCCTATAAGGCTGAAATGGCCAACGGCGAACAAAGTGAGGTTGAATGGTATCAATTTAAAGTGCCAATATCAAATTACGATAAAAAAATCGGCCAAATTGAAGATTTTAAATCCATACGGTTTATGCGCATGGTGTTGACCAATTTTTCAAAAACCACAACCATGCGTTTTGGAACCCTTGATCTTGTAAGAAATGAGTGGAGGAAATATGACAATTCTTTCATTCAGCCCGGCGAATATATTCCCGACGAAATTGAATTAACTCCGTTTGAAGTCAGTGCTGTAAACATTGAGGAAAACAACAGCAAGACCCCTGTTAATTATATTCTTCCTCCCAAAGTGGACAGGGTCATCGACCCGATGAACCCCCAGTTAAGACAGTTGAATGAACAAGCAATGCTGTTGAAGGTAATTGATCTTGCGGACGGAGATGCCAGGGCTGTTTATAAAAACATCGACATGGATGTCAGAAAATACAAACGACTGAAAATGTTTATCCATGCCGAATCTGTTGAAGGATATGAACCCTTGAATGATGATGATCTGCATTTGTTTGTGCGTCTGGGGTCAGATTATCAAAACAACTATTATGAATATCAGATTCCTTTGAAAGTAACACCCGAAGGTAATTATGATAATAAAAATCCCGATGACAGGCTGATTGTCTGGCCAGAAGAAAACAATCTGGATTTGGATTTTGAATTGTTGCAGCTTGTCAAACAAAACCGTAATGACGAAATACGTACTGCCGGGTCGGGTGTAACACTTACACGCCTGTATTCTATGGCTGATGGAGAACGCAGAGTGAGTGTCATGGGGAATCCAAATTTAAGTAACGTGCGCACGATCATGATTGGTATCCGGAATCCCAAAAAAGAAACCAATCCTCAACAGGATGATGGAATACACAAAACCGGTGAAATATGGGTCAATGAGCTGCGTCTTACTGATTTTGATGAAAAAGGAGGATGGGCTGCACGCGCAAGAATGACAACAAAACTTGCTGATTTTGGTTCGGTAACGGTTACAGGAAGCACATCTAAGCCGGGTTTTGGTAGCATTAATCAAAAATTGAGTGAGCGGCAAAAAGAAGAGATCAACAGTTACAACATCTCATCCAACTTTGAACTGGGTAAATTTTTCCCGCAGGAATCCGGAGTCAGAATTCCTATGTATGTTGGATACTCCGAGTCATTTGCTAATCCCGAATATAATCCCCTTGACCCCGATATCCCTTTTAAAGTGGCACTCAATGATCCAAACAGGTCTCAGGAAGAAAAAGATTCACTTAAACACATTGCCCAGGATTACACACAACGTAAAAGCCTTAATTTTACCAATGTCAAGGTAACCAAAATAGCAGGCCAGCCAAAAATTTATGATCTTTCAAACTGGTCGGTAAGTTACGCGTACAATGAAACATTCAAAAGAAACATCAACACGGAATTTAATACGAATAAACAAATCTCAGGAGGGATAGCATACAACTATAATGCAACCCCAAAAAATGTACAACCCCTTAACAAGGTAACCTTTCTGAACAAACCGGCTTTCCGGATCATTAAGGATTTTAATTTTTATTACCTGCCATCACAATTGAGTTTTCGCACTAACCTTGACAGGCAATACAGCGAAGTACAAACCAGGAATATTAGCAACCCGTATATAAAAATCCCGTTGAATGTCAATAAAAATTTCACATGGATACGGCAATACGATATAAAATATAACTTTTCACGGAGCCTTAAATTTGATTTTTCCGCCACCAACATTGCACGTATTGATGAACCACAGGGCAGGTTGTGGAAAGGAGACCCGTACTATGAACAAAAAATGGATACCATTTGGGACAATATACGTGATTTTGGCAGGAACACGCAATACAATCATCAATTTAATGTAACGTATCAATTACCCATCAATAAAATACGTCTATTTAGCTGGATCTCTGCAAATGCTAGGTACAATGGTACTTACGATTGGGTGGCAGGGCCACAAACAGCAGATACTGTCCAACTCGGAAATACCATACAGAACAACAACACTATGTCCCTGACTACTCAATTTAACCTGTTGACTTTATACAATAAGGTGAATTACCTGAGAGACGTGAATCAGAAATACAAGGGGCGGAAAAGGCAAAGAAAGCAAAAACCAAAAATCGAAACCGTTACCTTTGAAACCCAGAAGACCAGGCTGAAAAAAGACAGGCGTGAACGGATTGTACATAAATTGAAAACGGAAGAAGTAATTGTGAAGGCTACAACCCCGCAAGGGGCAGTTATTCCCGGAGAAACAGAAATATTGGATGACAGAATAGTGTATTTTACCCCTGCCAAAGATGCTGACACCGCCAACATTGTTGTTACCGGACAGCGTGAAGAAAAAGAAAGCATTTTGAAAAAAATTATTGACAACACCCTGGCACTCGCCATGAGTACAAAAAACATCTCCATCTCATATTCAGGATCCAACGCTACCCAATTACCCGGCTATTTGCCCGAACCACAAATTATGGGAATTACGGAATATACGCCGCCGGAAGCAACCTTTGGCACACAATCAACAAGGTATGCTCCGGGTATTCCATTTGTGTTTGGCTGGCAGGACAGGGATTTTGGCCGGATGGCATGGAAAAATTATATGGTTACCAGGGATAGTTTGCTCAACCAGCCTTATGCCATGAGTGAAAATGAAACCTGGGATATCAGAGCTTCTTTGGAACCCATTCGCCAGATGCGTATTGACCTTAATTTAAACAGAACCTATACAGAAAACATCAGTGAATATTATTCATGGACAGTTACAGACCCATTAACCGGTGAAGGCAGATTTGATGTGCAATCGCAACAACTCAGCGGGAATTTTTCCATGACCACTTTTACCATGACCACAGCCTTTGAATCCTTTGGCAGTTCCGATAATTACAAATCAGAAAGTTTCAATAATTTTTCAGAATACCGGAAAATCATTGCTACACGATTGGCTCAACAACGACCCGATTATAACCCCGCTAATCTTGATGAAGATGGATTCCCCGATGGTTATGGGAAACTTTCACAGGATGTGCTTATTCCGGCATTCAGGGCAGCTTATTCAGGCAGGGACCCAAAAACCATTTCCCTCGAACGGTTTCCATCCATTGTAAACATCTTGCCTAATTGGCGTCTTACATACGATGGCTTAGCTCAATTGCCTTTTATCAAAGATTACATCCGCACAGCCAACATCACACACACATACAGATCTACGTATAATATTGGAAACTTTAACAGCCGTTTATCTGATCGTTGGAATCCAAGGGAAGAAGACGGATTCAATTATATCCGGGATGCTAACGGAAACTTTTTTTCACAGTTTGAAATCAATTCAGTCAGCATTATGGAACAATTTTCCCCACTTATAGCCATTGACTTGAACTGGAAAAATTCATTAATCACAAAAATCGAGATCAAAAAAGCAAGAAATCTGAACATGAGTTTCAGTAACAATCAGCTTACCGAACAAAAATCGGATGAATACATTCTGGGGGCAGGATACAGAATTAAAGATGTAGAAGTAACAATTGGTTCAAGGGGTGGTCGCAAGCGTACCTTTAAGTCAGATTTGAATCTTAGGCTTGATTTTTCAATTCGCAATAACATCACCATCCTCCGGAAACTTGAAGAAGGCGTGAATCAGGTTACTGCAGGAATTGGTGTCATCACTATAAAAACATCTGCTGATTATGTACTCAGCGACAGATTTAACCTCAGAATATTTTATGATCATATAATCAACAAGCCCAAAGTATCACTTTCATTTCCATCATCCAACATCAAATTTGGGGTAAGTGTGAGGTTTACTTTGGCTGCATGATAAATTTTTATGTTGTATAAGTATTCAAAGTACCATTTAAAATTAAATCAGAATGTTTACATTTGTATCAAATATTAACTTTTAAATCCTTTGTTTATGAAAATACAAGAAGATTGCAAGTACACAAAAAGCCATGAATGGATAAAGGTTGATGGCGATGAAGCCTATGTAGGTGTTTCAGATTATGCCCAACAACAACTCGGCGATGTGGTATTTGTTGAGGTGGAAACTGAAGGTGAAGAGCTGAATAAAGAAGAGGCTTTTGGCACCATCGAAGCCGTTAAAACTGTGTCTGACATTTACATGCCGGTAAGTGGTGAAGTACTGGAATTCAATGAAAAACTTGAAGATAATCCGGAACTCATTAACAAAGATCCTTATGGAAATGGGTGGATCATAAAAATAAAATTAAGTAATAAAGCCGAACTTGATGATCTGATGGATGCCGATGCATATAAAAAGGAAATTGAAGAGTAAATACACTAAACCGGCAAAGTGAACGTATTACTTTACCGGCTTTTTTTGATGCATCCGGTCTATATGTATTCTTAAATATGAAATATGTTGCAGTAATACTGGCAGGCGGACAGGGAAAGCGTCTGAAAGCACATCTTCCAAAGCAATTTATGAAGATTGGGAACAAACCCATAATTCAATATAGCATGGAAAGATTTGTTGAATCCGGTGTTATTGATGAGTTTATCATTGTTTCTCATCCCGATTACCGTGATCATATTCCAGTGGAAGAAATTAATCTGAGTATGCCTTGTCATGTCATCACCGGAGGCAGTAGCCGTAATTTATCAACCTGGCATGCCATTGATTTTGCGAGAAGCAGGTACAGAAACCATGAAACCGCATTGATTTTTCAGGATGCTGCCCGTCCCAATCCGGATGTGAATGTGATTAAGACCATAGCACAACAATTGTTGAAACACAGCGCCGTGGTTGCCGTCAACAAGGTAACAGACACAGTCTATTATCTGGATGACAACAACAAATATGCCGGCACAGCTGACAGGACAAAACTCCTGAAAGCACACACCCCACAAGCCTTCCGTATGAGAACAATCATGCAGGCTTATGATCTGAAACAAATGGATGGCAACCCCGAATTTTCTGACGACATCAGCATTGTAAAACACTACCTGCCCGACACCAACATTGGTTTTGTTGAAGATTCATCACTGAATTTTAAGGTCAGTTTGCCCGAAGATCTGAAGTTAATGAGATCGGTTTTATTGGATGATAATAAATAAGGGGATAACTTGTAATTTCTCAATAACAACTTGGGAAAAGCTATTTTGAATAACAGAATAATAGAATAACGAATGAAGAATAACGAATTAAAACACCTGATACGACTGAGTTTTCTTTTATTTCAACATTCGTTTTTCAAATGTTCAAATGTTCTATTGTTCAAATAATACCACCATCCATTGAAAAATTAAAATTTATTTAAGGACAACCGGCTGTTTCCCTAAATATTTTCTGATGATATCAGCATTGTAAAAACACTACCTGCCAATTGAATTATAAGGTCTGTTTCCCAAATGATCATTTGCTAAGAATGACGGCAATTTCTCTTTCAATTCATTGATCAACTCTGTTTTGTCCACAGGCACAACCCCTGAATATTCACATACCAGGCCACCGGCCAGATTAGACACATAAACAATGTCTTTCATACCCAGCCCACATGTTAAACACAAAGTGGCTGTGGCTATAACGGTGTCGCCGGCACCCGAAATATCTGAGATGTCTCTTATTTCAGCAGGTACCTGGTGCATAGCATCCCTGCTGATGATCACACAACCGGCTTCGGCAAGGGTTAAAAGTACATATTTCAACCCCATGTCTTTAATCAGCTTTGTCCCCAAACCCTGAATAGCCGGCATATTATCCCTGTCAAATTCTGTTTTCAGTCCGGTTTTCATCTCATGATAATTCGGTTTGAATAAATCCACCCCCTGGTAACCAAGAAAATGCTTTTGTTTGGGGTCGGCAGTAGTTGGAATATGGTGCTTATGTGCCAATTCCACAACAAAACTAATTAGTTCCGGTGACAATACCCCTTTGTCATAATCTTCAAAGATGATAGCATCAGGTTTTTCCGTGTTGATCACCTCTTCAATCCTGCGGGTAAAAGAGGTAAATTCCGTTTGGTTCAAAGCATCTGTGTTTTCTTCGTCCACACGCAGCAAATGTTGTCCGCTGCTGATGATCCGGGTTTTAACGCTGGTTTTACGGGCACTGGATTTTAATATGTGGCTGCTGTCCATACCATCATTTTCAAGCAACCGAATGAATTCCAATGCATTGTCATCGTCGCCGATAACAGAGCATGTCAGCGGCATTGCACCAAGCGATTTGATGTTGCGGGCCACATTTGATGCCCCGCCCAAACGATTCTCACGCTTGTTAATACTTACTACAGGAATGGGAGCTTCAGGGCTTATGCGATGGACAGGTCCCCACATGTATGAATCTATCATGACATCCCCGATGATCAGGACTTTTTTACCTGAAAAGCAACGAAACAACTGGTCTGCATTTTCGATTTTCATATCCGATAACTTAATTAAAGCCAAATTTATACATTTTTGCTGTTTAGATGCTATTTCCCGGTAAATTTTGGCTTATGAGCATATGTAGGCCATGCAAATCCAAAATTCTGAAAAGCTCGTGTGCAATAATAGCCGGCATCATCATAAACCATAACAATTATCCTTCAACAATTTGGTCAAGAAAACCTGCCAGTTTTTGCACCAGGTTTCGCACCGAATACTGTTTAATATTTTCGGTGCTGATGTAATTTTCATCTTGTTTAAACAATTCAAAGCGTTTTTCAATGAATTCCCGCAGGCATAGCTCATCATCATAACCGCAGGTTGTGCCGGCATTGGTTTCAGCAATAATTTTTGCCACATCACTGTCCGCAGGACCAAGACATAAAATGGGTTTTTGTGCCCTTAAGTTTTCAAACAATTTTCCGGGGATTCTGCCTTTGACATTGCTGGCTAAGTTTAACGGCAACAGCAATATCTGCGCCCTGAGTGTCATATCAAGCGCTTTGGGACGGGGAATGTTACCGGGAGCTTCGTAATTGTCACCGAGGCCTGCATCTTTTATCATGGATGTGATGGCATAATCCACGTTTCCGGCAAATTTTATCCTCAGCAGCTTTCCAAATTCCGGGTTTTCATTTTTTAACTTACCCAAAAGTTTTATCAACGTATCGGGGCGCCTGTCATAACCGAGCAATCCAGCATGTACAATGCTAAAGGTATCATCTGTAGGAGGAAATGGTTGCGGAAAATCATCTTCATCGTATCCCCAGAAAATGGTGTCCACATTTTTTGCGCCAATGGTCTCCAGTTCTTTTGCCCATGTGGGGCTTGCAATGGTTATTTTTGAGGCGGTACGAAAGGTTTCCTGCTCCAGTTTGCGATGTTTTCTATCTGCCCGTTTACCAATTCTCAACATGCTGTAATAGTCCACTTGCGTCCATGGATCCTGGAAATCAGCAAGCCATGGAATGCCGGTAGCCTGCGCCAATCTGCATCCGATTACGGTGTTGGTATGTGGCGGTCCGTCTGTAAGAATAGCATCCACTGGATTTGCTTTCAGGTATTTTTTTAAAAATCTGACGGAAGGACGTATCCACAATGCCCGGGCATCGGGAATAAACCAATTCCCACGAATCCAAATAGCCAATTTGTCAATCAAGCCGTGTTTTTTATCACGTACATACACCGGATTGGCCAGGTCGGTTTTTTTTCTGCCGGATAATTTTTTAAACAAACTGAATGGTTCCCTGATGGGTTTTTTCAGGATGGTAATGCCTTCAGGAATATCCTTAACATTGCTTTCATCAACATACGGATAGGTTGCATTTTTGGGGGCATACACTACCGGTTCCCAGCCAAAATCCCGCAGGTATTTGGCAAATTTCAGGCAGCGGTGCACGCCAATACCTCCTGATGGCGGCCAATAATACGATATGATAAGCACTTTTTTATTTTTCATATTCCGGATTTTCAGTGTTTTCTTCGAACAACATCCATTCTGTTTCCTGTGTCCAGTTTGACCTCAGTTTTATTTCTTCGGATTTATACCACACCGGCTCCGGCTGTCGCTTTTTATCAAAATCACCGGTGTCCCATTTCCGGTTATAGTTCACATCCTTAACAAGCCTCAACCTATACGTTCCCGGTTCAAGGTGAAACATAGTAAAGGTTCCTTCATCACTCATAACCTTACGTCTGATAATTTTATCACCTTTCAGCAAATCACAGTACCATCCTGTATCTGTTCCGGGAATAGTAACCTGCAAGGTTGAAAAATCATCTTCCTTATTCACAGTAAATTCAAAAGCGGTACTGTCATTAAACCTATACAACACATCTTCAATGGCAGTGGTATCCAATATCAATACATATTCTTTTTCCTGCCTGAATTTTGCTTTTATCCGAAAACTTCGATTGTCAGAATGTTCAATGTCAAAATCAACCGCTTTTTTTACGCTGTCGTTGACACGGTGAAACAAATGTATTGACTCCGGATTTAATTGTTTTATAACTGAATTCACCGTAATCTGAGGCATTTCCCAGTAATTAAGCTGACTTTTTGCTATGTTTACATCCACATCCGGTTTTTCTTCATCAAAGTCTGACTTGCTGCTCATCATCAGGGTATCTGTTTTCCATCCCACGCTGTCAATGTTACTATAATAATCAATAATAAGTTGCAGGCTGTCTTGTCTGCATAAGCTGGTATCGGTAAGCCAGAATACCAGGCTGTCATTGTACCTGGAAAATTCCGTCACCACAAGAGATGTGTCAAAATCCGGGGAATACCAGTTAATATCAGAATCCTGCGGATGTTTAAAAAACACCTGTATTTGATTTGATTGCGGCCTTTCAGATGTCCTGATAAACTGGAGGTATTGTGCCTGCTCAAACAAACGAAGGGAAAGGTCATCAGGAAAATAATTGTATCCTGTAATGCTGTCGGTGCTGTCTTTTACCGGTTCAACACCAGGAACAATGAGGCTGTCGTGAAAAGCAATTTTTTCATTGGGTTGGTCAAACGTACCTGAATAATTGGCGTCATCCAGCGCATAGATTTTATATACACCTGGGGACACATAAAAAAACTTAAATTTCCCTTGTTCATTTGTTTTGGTAAGGTAATCAGGGATATGTTTTTTAAACATTGAATCGGCGGGATGGCTATGTAACATTACAAACACATTAGCAACGGGTTCTTCGGTAAATGCATCTTTAACCACACCGGAAACCCGTAAGGAATCAATTACTGGCCCGGTTGAAAAAGCATACACCATATTTTTAATGGTATTGCTTTCTGTGATATCGGAAATGGCATCCAGAAAAGTAAAACTGTAAGTGGTATTGGGCTGAGGCTCTTCCGGAAGCACAACGCGTATACTTTTGCCACGTATTTTTACTTCCGGTTTTTTTGCGAAAGGAGGCGAAACGATTAAATTTTGCTGAATGTTATTGAGCTTAATGTATTCATTAAAACCGATGTCAAAATAGTCCTTATCAAAATTTACAGCCCCACTCTGAGGCTCAGCATAAGTTACTTCCGGGCTTTCCGTATCTTTGGGGCCGCCGCTGGGACTTCCCTGCTTTGCGCATGAAAACAACAAAAATACTAACCCGCATCCCATCAGGAAATAAGCAATTTTTATGTTTGATTTTGTCAACATAGACTGCAAATTTACGAAGAATCAGACGCAAAAGCTTTTAAAACAGGAAAAATTACCTGGAGGTAAAAAATATGAGTATCCTTTTGTTTGCCGGTCATTAATTAGTCTTTCTGAGAGGCACTAATTAGAAAGCCAGTTATCATAAGCCTTTTAGTAAAAACAAATTTACAGGACATGCAAAAAACCACCACATCACTATGTCTTAATTTCAGGTTAAAGAACAGCATTCTATAGAATTGAATAAATATGTTTACTATTTTTGTTTATGACAGCAGAAAAATATGGATAAGGATGTCACATACATGAACAGGTGCTTAGAACTCGCCAGGCTTGGAATAGGCATGGTAAGCCCCAATCCGATGGTGGGTTCTGTGATTGTATCTGATGACCACGTTATCGGGGAAGGGTATCATCACAAAATCGGAGAAGCTCATGCTGAAGTCAACGCCATTGCGTCGGTAACGGATAAATCCCTGCTGAAAAATTCCACAATTTACATCAACCTGGAACCATGTATACATTACGGTCGCACTCCGCCTTGTACTGACCTTATTCTGGATTCGGGAATTCCCAGGGTAGTCATTGCGATGACAGACCCCAATCCAAAAACCTGCGGTAAAGGCATTGAAAAATTAAAAGCCCATGGCGTTGAGGTAAAAACAGGCGTGCTCAATAAAGAAGCATTATGGCTGAACAGGCGTTTTGTAACATATTTCACAAAACACAGGCCTTACATTATCCTGAAATGGGCCGAAACAAAAGACGGGTTTATAGATGTAAACCGCAGCAAGCAAAAGATTTCACAGCCTTCATGGATTACCAACAGATACGGCAAGGTACTTGTACACAAATGGCGCACTGAGGAAGATGCTTTCATGGTTGGCACCCATACAGCCATTATGGACAATCCCCAACTGACAGCGAGGGAATGGACAGGCCGAAACCCACTGCGTGTAAGCATTGATTATGCTAATGTTTTCTCTGATGACCTGAACATTCTGGATAATTCAGCAAAGACCATCATTTTTACTGGGAAAGCAAAACAGACTCAAAAGCCCAACCTGACATATATCAGGATTAAAAACCGGTGGGACAACCTTGATGAGATACTGGAGCATGTGTACAAACTAAACATACAATCCATTGTCATTGAAGGCGGAGCCAGATTGTTGCATTCGTTCATTTCAAAAGGGTTGTGGGATGAAGCCAGGATTTTTACCGGAGATTATAGATTCAAAGAAGGCGTAAAAGCCCCCGGGATAAGAGGGGTCCCTATATATTACGAACCATTTGGCAAACATGAATTAAAAATTCTGACTCAGTGCGTTTGAGAAACACATATACAAACCTGCATCCGGCCATAAAACTGATAATTGTTTTTACCCTGGTTTTTATTGGTTTGTTTTTTTCACAGATATTTTCAGGCATCATTCTTTTGTTAAGTACCCCGGCAGACATCATGAATATCACCTATTGCCCCGAGAGCATCAATGTAAATGTCCTGAGAGCCATACAGGGGATAAGTGCTATTTTCACGTTTTTAATTCCTGCTTATGCCGTGGCCTTTATTTCACATCCCGACCCTTCACACTATTTACGTATCAATAAAATAATTGATTACATGGAAACTATCATGGTAATTTTATTGATGATTTCATGCATTCCGGTTATTAACCTTATGGCCGAATGGAATGCCACCCTGAATTTACCTGATGCCCTTGATAATCTTGAAAAAATCCTGATTAGCATGGAAGAATCAGCACAACGTATGCAGGAGCAATTGCTTGCTGCTGATAATTCCATAGGATTGATTGTTAACCTGATTGTTATTGCAGTGCTTCCAGCCATCAGTGAAGAATTTCTTTTCAGGGGCATCATTCAACGTACCCTGAGCGACTGGACACAAAATATGCATGTGGCCATCATCATCACAGGGTTTTTGTTTAGTTTCGTGCATTTTCAGTTTTTTGGTTTTCTACCACGCATGTTCCTCGGTGTACTTTTCGGATATTTGTTATACTGGACAGGAAATTTATGGGTGCCTATCCTGGCGCATTTTGTGAACAACGCCGCCGCCACGGTGTGGTACTATCTTTATTTCAAAAATGAAAACTCAGTGCCCAACCCTGATGAATTTGGTACTGATACTGAAAATGCCTGGCTTTACATTTCCATTGTTATGTTTACAGCCATTACTGTGGTTTATTTTTACCGGCAGGGAAGAATATCTCATAAAATAAAATAAAAAAAATGAATACTCAATCTTTCACCTAAATTATTTATCTTTGCCGTTCAA
>JBNGDT010000024.1:0-18434 GCA_049975305.1 Bacteroidales bacterium
TTAAATATGGTTGTGATATATATTATTTCTTAAAACAAAACAACTACATACCCTAAGTAACCGATTTTAACCATTATTAACGGTTTTTAACCATTGTTAACAGTTTGATTAATAAATTTTAAACCTTTGCGACATTGTGCCTTTGCGGTAATGAGCTACTTTTGCTGGTACTGATTAGTTACTTTTTGTATGATCAAATTGTTTTTGCTGTCTCAAACCCATCACGTATGGCATCCTGGGCATTCCCGATTTTTTTGGCATCACCGATGGTATGTACAGGGATTTTTCCTTTCAATTGCTCTTCTAACGGGTTATAGCTCTTCATCCCGGTGGAAACAACAATCATGTCAATATTATCAAATTGCACATCTTTCCCATTTCTTTCTGCATAAACCGTATTTTTCTCAATGTTTTTTATGTGAGTATGGTCGCTGAAAATGGTGTTTTGTTCCTCCATCATTTTTAGAGACAAGCTTTTGGCTATCATTTCCATATCTTCACCAAAACCTGTTGTTCGTTTTACAATGATGATTTGATTGTGCAATGGAATGAGTGCCGTAGCAATGTCAACCCCGATCAAACCACCTCCAATAATCAAAACTTTTTTGTTACGTGGCAGGTTTTCTTCCTTAAGGATATCTGCCCAGTGATAGTTTGTAAGCCCCGGAATATCAGGAACTGTTGGTTTTGAGCCTGTAGCCAGAATGGTTTCATCGTAGTTGGGAACAATTACAGATGAATCAGCTTCACTGAAGATTATGTTGATGTTTTCCCTTTCTAAGGCTTGTTTGTAATAGGGAACAAGCGTTGCCATTGATTTTTTATGTGGAGTCAGCGGGGCCAAGTTAAACTGCCCGCCAAGTTCATTTTTTTCATAAAGATCAACGTTGTGCCCTTTTTTATTCAGTGTAAGTGCTGCTTCCATTCCAGCTAGTCCTCCCCCAATGACAGCAATATGTTTGGGTTGTTTGGCGTGTTGCAATTTTTCTTTTTCTTTTCCTGTTTCAGGATTAACAAGGCATTGAAGTCCTTCTCCCGATTTTACACCACCAAGGCAGCCTTCGGAGCAAGCAAGGCAAGGTCTTATGATACCTGCTTTGTTCCCATAGTATTTGCTTGTGAAATCAGGGTCTGCTATCAATGCCCGTCCCAGGGCAATGTATTCAGCCCTGTGTTTTTCTTTCAGCGTATTGATATCTCCAATGGAATTTATCCTTCCCACATAGATAACAGGTATGTTGATCTTTGATTTTATGGCATCGGCAAATTCCCATGTTTTTCCTTTGGGGATAAACATGTGCTGGAAAAACCACGCGGGTGTAGAACAGGCTGTTCCGGCGGTGACGTGTACAGCATCAGCACCATGCGATTCCAGGGCATGCGAGAAACGAAACATATCGTCAAGATGAAAACCTTCGGGGATCATTTCATCACCGCTGATGCGAATGATTACAGGCAAATCCACGGCTTTTTTTACAGCATCAAGAATGTCAAGTGCCAATCGTTGACGGTTGTCGGCACTGCCACCGTATTCGTCCGTACGGTCATTGACAAATGGGGATAAAAACTGGGCTACCAGGTATCCATGGCCAAACTGAAGTTCAATGATGTCAAACCCGGCTTTTTTAGCCCGTTTTGATGAATCTGCAAACAGGTCAATGCTGTCCTGTATATCCTGTTTTGTCATGGCTTTTGGGACAGCACCGCCATT
Organism: Bacteroidales bacterium; assembly: GCA_049975305.1. Lineage (GTDB taxonomy): Bacteria > Bacteroidota > Bacteroidia > Bacteroidales > ML635J-15 > JAQIBY01. The sequence goes on from JBNGDT010000024.1 coordinate 1,712, forward strand.
TTTGCATGCCCTGCCGGTACTGGAAAGCCAAACGTTGCCGGGAATTTTCGGATTGGCCATGCGGCCGGGATGATTCAAATGGGCAATGCTTTTGGCACTATTTTCATGGATGATTTCATTGAGTTGTTTCAGTCCGGGAATTTTGTCGTCATCATCAATTCCCATCTGCGTTGGAAGCTCACGCAGCGATTTGTGCATATAAAGAGGTTCTGCTGTTATGGCCCCGATGTCTGCATTGCGTGCAGCATAAAAATATTTGTGTCTGTCAGTTACTTTACCACTGCCATCACTATAACCCAATTTAATGGGAGCAAAAATAAAAGGATTGTTTAATTGTAACATAAGCATTTGTATTTATAAATTTTACATGAATTAATAACCACTAATTATTTTGATAAAAAGGGGAATATCACATAATTTTACAGGAAACGGATTGCTTAGAAAAACCAAAGGAATCCCGCAATTTATTTTATAAGAGACACATACATACGTGTGGTGAATACTGTTATGTGCAATGGAAATTATATTTGATGTTGTATGCATGTATATCGGTATTTACCTGTAAAATATTGAATCTTTGATATATAGTTCATCGTGATGTCCCAGTTCTTTTTCAATCATTTCATTTTGCAATGATTTTATCATATCTACCGACGGCAAATAAGGTTTGATATCAAGTACCGGTGTACCATCAAAAGCATCAACACCACGAATAAACAAGGTATCACCGCTGATTTTTTCGAGTTCAACAATGGAAAACCCGATGGGATTAGGCCGTTTTGGGCTGCGTGTTGAATATACCCCGAAATTATGTTCGTGATTAGAGGCTGGTGGTTCTACATGCGCTGAAAATCCCGAAACAAGGTCAAAATGGTAAAGCACAATGATGTATTCAAACCAATCCAGAAAATCCAATGCATCCCCGCCATATTCAGGTTTTAAGATGATTTTGCCTTTGCTTTCGGCAATCAGTATGCCCTGGCGCGGAGCACCCGTTTCTGGGGTGTAATCTGTTTTAAAATAGCCTATCGGACGATACACAATGTTTGCTGTATCCTGTGCATGTGCCAGCGACATCCAGATAAATGATATCATATACAGCAAAATTCTCATGCTCAAAAGGCTTTATAAACACGTGCCAGCGAAAAACCGGGGGCATCAAGTTTCAGGTCAAGAAAGTACCCGAACGGCGTTTGAGTGGTTTCTATGCCTGAATCGTTCATTCGTTTTTCCAGGCGCTGCAGAAAATCCATGGTAAACTTAGGGTCAGCCTTGCTGTCGGATAAATGAGCAAAGCTATGCAATACCAGTATCTCAGGCTGATTTTTCTTGATAATCCATTTGATTTGTTTGACCAGCTTTTTGAACACAGAATTTTCATTTTCTTCATCTTCTTTTTCAATTTGCATGAAGATGGTTTGGGCATTTTTAAAGCTTTTGCCATCACCTGCATCCGGAACAAAATCCAGCGTTTTTTTTGTCGGCGTATAGCCGAATTCCTTACAATATAAAAAGAGTGTTTTCATTTCTTACAATTGAGTTTGTGAATAAAAATAATACTTATCATGATAAAAGCCATATACAGACCAAAAAACACATGAAAACCGAGCCAGCCAATGATTGCCCCGCCAAACAAGGGAAACAACACAGGTAAAATGCTGCCGGCACCGGCAATGCCGGTATACATGCTACGGTTGTGAATGCTGCTGATTTCCAGCAAAACACCATTGATGATAATCTGATACAAGCTGAGAAACAAGCCTCCGGCAAAGAAACTCACCATGTACACAAACAAATACCCGGGGAACATCCATGCAACCAATGGAAAAAACACCCCCAGTGCAATCATGGCCTTCATCATGTTATGGTACCTGACCTTTTTAGCACGGTAAAACAGCCACAAGCCCGCCACAATCAACCCCAGTGTTTTTGCAATCAGCAGATTGCCAACAAAGGCTGCATCCAGATTACGGAAATCACGGGCGTAAAGCAAGACAAAGGGTAAAATCCCGTAACCAAGACCAAGGGTATTAATGCTAATCAAATAATATTGCAGCCTTTTATCATAACGCAGTTCTTTAAATATATCAGCAAATTTTTGTTTTACCGGCTTAAACTCTTTTGGGATGAACTCCCGTATAGCCCAAAACCCAAGGCTTGCCAAAAACAAGAACCCGGCAGCATAAGCGAACACATGAGAATAGTTTGCCGGATACTCATGTCGATTGAGCACCTCGCGGACAAAGAAAGCAGAACCAAAAATACCCGCACTGGAAATAATCTGTTTAAGAGAGAAAAATTGCTTTCGCCTGCTGTCACGGATGGATTTACCCAGAATATCCGTAAAGGAAATGTTAGCAAAGGCCCCGCTGAGTGAAAAAACACTAATGATAATGAAAATCAGGGCAATAATCCAGGAGGGATTAATCTTATCAATACTGAAAAACAATATGGCAATGGCCAGCAAGGCAAAAATCCTCAGGTTAATGCCTGTCAGCAACCAGGGTTTTTTTCGACTTACCCCCGACAATGCAGGCGCAAAAAACAACTGGGAAAATCGAGAACCACCAATCATGATGGCCGTAAGAAGCCCTACCTGAAATTGTGTTCCACCCGCATTGAGCAACATCGCCGGAATGACGGTATCCACATCCATAAAGTTTTTAGCTATGGCCAACAGGGATGCATGCCAGATAAAGGCATAAAAATTCTTTTGAGATATGTCCTTGCTGACTACGGTCATTTAAGTATGTATGCTTCCTGGTTTAGCGATTTAAGATGTGTTGTTGACGCTTCTATCAGTTTGCCGACATTGTTTTCCAGCAATACTACCACCTTTTTGACATCTGTCACGAAAACAATCACCGGAAGGAAAAATTGAGAAACGATTTTGATGTTTTGACCGAAATATTTAGATACAAGGATATGCACATTTTCCTGTTTCAACAAATTTGAGATGTTGTTCCCTTTTACAGGGTTACCATGGCCGGTATCTTCATCATCATTTTTATGCAAATTGGGTATGCTTTTCAGAAAATGCAGTTCGTCCCCGGCAAGCCATATATCAAAAATTTTTCCGATTCCCCGAAATGTGATTCCGGTAGTTTCAAATTTTTGTCCAGCGCGATGGCCAGTTTTAATGAATGTTTCATATTGTAAAATTTTGGTTAAACATGGTTGTTTGTGGTTATGTAAAGGCTTTTCTGATGGTGCCGGTACAGACCCTTTGATAATAGATATGCTTTTTCCTGGCAGGTGAAAGATTTGAACGCTGTGTATGTGTGTCACGCCTGTCATGTACTATGTGATGTTTTTCAATTTTGGAATGATTTTATTGCGGCTGTGCAAGGCAATATCTTTCATGCTGTCGATTTCCTTTTTGCTGATGGGAAGGCTAATTTCACCGTTGGAAAACTCGTCGTGTTTCATACGTTCTGTCCTGAGCCACAATTGGTGATTGTCATCCATACGTGTGTATAACAGGTTGTCAGCGGTGTTTTCCCACCGCCTGATATCTTCCCGCATAGCGCTTGTGCTGACAGATATCATCACCGTGCAGGGAGCAGAATCTTTCAGCATGTCGTTGACACGGTCAAGTATTGCCTGTTTGTAGCGGGGAGCAAACAACAACAAATTGAAGGCCGCTCCAAACAGCATGATGTCTTCATCTTTTGTATTCAGGTCAGATTTTGCCATCTCAATGGCGTTATGCCACTGTTTTTCTTCCAGCAGATTGGTTTCAATATTATATTTTTTTATCCTGTCAGCCTGTTGTGCGTCCGGATTGAAATGAAGATACGCAAGTTGAGACGCATAATCATTGTATTGCATATTAAACAAATCAGACAAAGCGGCATGCACAAATTCTGCCGATGGATATTGCAGCGGCATCCCAATCACTGATTTTCCACTGCGAATCCATTCTGCTACAAAGGCCAGTTCAACTAGCGGTTTCCCTGAGCCACCTTTTCCACTGATGATGGTAGATGAAGGATATGCAAAACCTTCGGGAAAGAGAGTCTTAAACCATGATTTGTCAATATATAGTTTGTTCATAATTAAGCAATTTATTTAGATTAAATAAAAACAAAAATAATGAAAGATAAGGAAATTTCCAAATTCTTTTTTCTATGCAATTCAAAATTGATAAAAATAAACTGCTATTTTTATATCATAAAACAAAGCAAGTTTGTTTTACATAACAACCTTGTGAAACTTGACACTTAAGATTTATGAAGATGATGTAAAACGGAAGAAAGAGCAAGCAGAAAAAGGATTTGACGGTTTAACATTTTTCATATATCGAACATTAATTGATAAGGGACTTTCAAACTCCGAAGAGACAACAAAACAGATTAAGGAAGAATTTGTCAGGAATCCGAATTGGAAGACAAGTGAAAAAGAGTTAAGAAAATTACGTAAAGGTGTTTATTATGCTATTCTCACTGAGGAAGATGATATTGATAGACCAGCATCTATCGTTGAAGAATTATTTAATCACTTATTCATTGCCTACAATTTATAATTAAGACTAAATGGGAAGATAAAATAGAATTCAAAAAGCAAGTCAGAGAGATTGCTGCAAAGATGGACATTGAAATCAAATCTCTTGCTGTGAGTCCAATAACAAATAAATGGGCGTCATGTTCAACAGACGGTAATCTGAATTTTAATAAACAGCTTTTAGATCTGGACAAAGAATTAGGAAACTATGTAATTGTACATGAACTTTTACGCTATAGCATTCCTAATCATGGTAAGCTTTGGGAAAGCTTAATGACAGCATATTTAGGAGACTACGAGAAAACAGAACAAAAACTAAAACAAATAGCGACTAATGAAAAGAATAGCCAAGGCTAAAGCCATACACATTTGCAATTACTCACGTATTTTTAATTTATTTTTGGAGTTCGTGAACTTCGTTTCGCACATGCCGACAAACAAAACAAAAATTGCAATAGAGCTTGTCTGTCTGCCAACGCTTTTTGCCGACTCTAAAAACTAATTTTTTCGGAAACGGCAATGCTTCGATTGAGTGGATTTTGGATTATAAATAATTGATAATGAACAAACACCATGCGGTAATATGCGGTCATACGAAATACGGGGATACAGCGTAATTCATCGTCTGTAGCTCGCTTTAAACTTCATCACAGGTTGACAGTGACGTGCTCCGAAATCGGCAACAAAAACATACCGCTGTCCGTTACTATTTATTAGAGAAATAAATGCAAATAAATGTTGATCTAACTGGTAAATAAAACTCAATAGGCTTCGTCAAATTCGATGAACTTACCCACTCCGTTTTATAAAGAGCCATATTAATCAATCTCACCAGCCATTTTCAGGATGCTGTCAGCCAGGCTTTCCCAGCTCATGCGTTTTTTCAGGTCACGGATGTTCTGTTTGTAGGTTTCTGCTTTGTTTTCTTTGAAATAATCAAGGATGATAGCAGCAATGTTTTCTGATTTTACTTCTGTTGCTATTTTACCGGTCACACCATCTTTCACTACTTCTTGCAACCCCCCGACATCGGTAGTGAGCATCGGTATTTCAAAATGATATGAAATGGAAGTTATGCCGCTCTGGGTTGCTGATTTATAAGGCAGCACGCTCACATCCGCTGCAGAGAAAAACAAAGTCACCTCATCATCGGGAATGTACCGGACAAATTTGTGTATGTTGTCTTTGTTCTTATTTGCATCAATTTGTTTTTGGTACTTATCAAAGCTGCCATAGCAATCACCAGCGACGATGAGCTGATAGGAGTCATCCAGTTTGCCAAAAGCATCAATCAGCAAATCCAGGCCTTTATATTCCCTGATGAAGCCAAAAAACAACAATGTTTTTTTGTCCTGTGAGATATGTAATTTTTCCCGTGCTTTGGTTTTGTCCATCAATGTACCAAAATGATCGTACAGCGGGTGGGGATGAAAAATGTACCTGGCTTTTGGTTTTAGCCGTAGCAATTCCTTTTCCACACTGCACGACATAACAACATAAGCATCCGTGCGTTTGAGGAAGTACCGGATAAGCGGTATGTCAAAAAAACGCCTTTCATGTGGAATGACATTGTCCATGATGGCAATCCGACGGGCGCGTTTTTTCATTTTACCGGCAACATAACCCAGCGATGGACCAAAAAATGGTATCCAAAACCGCATGATAAGCAAATCTGGATTGATTTTCCTGACATGACGGGTTGTTTTCATCCAGCTAAAAGGATTGATGCTGTCCAAGATACGTTCATTGTCTATAGCCTCAGGGCTATCATTTTCAGGAACATATTGGGATTTACCGGGAAATAAGACATTCGGGTATTGCCTTTTAAAATTAATTACCCAGAGCTCATGGTTTTTTTTCTCAAGTGCTCTGTATAAATTTGCATTGAACTGGGCTATACCGCCTCGGTAGGGATAAAAGGTGGATACGAAACAAATTTTCATAAAATTGCACTAATATTCATACCATCAAATTTCACAAAAGTAACAAATCAATCATCATTTAATATGTATTGCCACAGATTTTCACGGATCGACACGAATAAGCTATCTGCGACGACTTTTGGGTTTTGCCACAGATTACACAAATTTGCACAGATTTTTTTTAGGTTAATATGACTCATTTCCTGAGCAGAATTTTTCAGATTCTTCAACTGTCAGGATAATTTTTTCTGTGAATATAAATTAAATCTGTGGCATAAACTAATATTTCAGGTTACCTATCTGTGTGCTCAAAACAACAAATATAATAAATTACCCCTGTTTTTCTCCCCAGACGATTTTATTTTCATCATCCCTGTGGATTTTATTGTTGTCAAACAGCCACTCAATCACTTTGATGAGTTTCTCATTTTTGTATTTGCTTTCTTCCACCAGTTTATTCAATAACACGGGTTGTTCCTGTATTCTGTTTTTGATGCTGTCCAGGATCATATCAAATTCATATTTACTCAAGCCAAGTTCATTGCGCCTAAGGCACACATCACACTGGCCGCAGCGTTTCGGATTTTTCTGCCCGAAATATTCAAGCAATATCTGTGACCGGCATTTAGCTGTTGTCCGGGCATAATGTGTTACTGCTTCAATGCGTGCTTCGAATCTTTTTTTACGGAAGTTGTAGGATTTAACGTCAAACAACAGGCTTTTCACGGGTAAGCGTTCTTCTATGTAAACCACCTGAGGTTTATTCTTGCGGGGGATATACTTCAGAATGTTTAGCTTTTGCAATGTTTTGAGATATTCATAAATAACTTTTGGTGTTGTGTTTGAGCGCCTGGCAAGCACTTCTTCGTTTATCGGTGTAAAATTGGTAAATAATCCTGTATAACTTCTGAGCAGCAATTTAATGAACACATCATGATTTTTATTGGCTACCTGGAACTCATATAGTTTATCCCGTTGGATTACAAACATAACGCGACTGGAGTTATTTACTTCTTCGGTTAATTCCAGGTACCCTTCTTCGGCTAAAATTTTCAAACTGTAATGAATGGTAATCGGGTCAATTTTAAATTTTTTTGAGAAATCATAAATATCGAAATCGAAAGCCATGTTTTTACCTGCTCCAACTGCCAATTCGTAGTAATTTCCCAGGGATTCATACACTTTTTTAATTTTATCTTCAGGCGGAAAATTGGTTTTTAAGCGTTTCTGCAGGTTTGATACATCGGCATCGTTATACAACAACACAGCCCATGCTTTTTTTTCGTCCCTGCCGGCTCTTCCTGCTTCCTGGAAATAGGCTTCGAGAGAATCCGGCAAATCAATATGCACCACCAGCCTGACATCGGGTTTGTCAATGCCCATCCCAAATGCATTGGTAGATACCATAATACGCACCTTATCATTTTGCCAGGCTTCCTGTTTTTGTTCCCGTACTTCCTTGCTAAGGCCGGCGTGATAATAATCTGCTGATATTCCATATTTGTGCAGAAACTCCGCTGTCTTTTTTGTTTTATTACGATTCCTGACGTAAATTAAAGCAGTTCCCGGAATACGCTTGACAATTTTAAACAGTTCAAGAGCCTTGTTTTCAGCATACCGCACAACGTAAGCCAGGTTTTTGCGTTCAAAGCTTTTTTGAAGTACATTTTCTTCTTTAAAACGAAGTTTTTCCTGTATGTCTTTCACCACTTCGGGGGTTGCGGTGGCTGTCAGTGCAAGTATCGGCACATCGGGGACAAATGCCCTGACCTTAGCAATTTCAAGGTATGAAGGCCGGAAATCGTATCCCCACTGGGAAATGCAGTGTGCTTCATCCACGACAATGAGGTTGACATTCATTTGTTTCAGGCGTTCACGAAACACATCTGTTTGCAAACGTTCAGGCGACAGGTATAAAAATTTGAAATTACCGTTTACAGCATTGTTTAAGGCCATTTCAATTTCATCCCTTCTCATGCCTGAATAAACGGCGGTGGCTTTAATACCACGGCGTTTTAAGTTATACACCTGGTCTTTCATTAAGGCAATCAGGGGTGTCACAACCAGGCAAATGCCTTCTTTGGACAAGGAATACACCTGAAAAGTAATTGATTTACCACCACCTGTCGGCATCAGCCCCAGGGTATCTTTGCCTTCCGCTACAGAAAAAATTATGTCTTCCTGTAAAGGTCGAAAGCTACTGAACCCCCAGTACTTTATCAATATTTTTTGATATTCATTCAAATCCAGGTCTTTGACCAAAAGTAACAAATAATCCTGATATGACATAACCTAATGGAGAATAGTCGTATCAAAACATCCTTTCTACCTGTCATAAAAAATACTGGAGGGATAAAGGCCTTTTATTGTTTTTCAATCTTGATGTTTTTATTCATGGTATCCGACTGCAACCAAAGCATATATACTCCTGGTGCCATATCTTCCATTTGGAGTTTGATATGGGTGCCATTGGTAATATTATCCAGATGTTTTTGTAAAATCACCCTCCCACTCATGTCATGGATCGTCATTGACGATACTTCAGCAGGCCAGTTGCCAAAAACGATGTTGAGTTCTTCAGTAACAGGATTCGGATAAATCTTCAGGTCATATTGTTGATTTTCATCAAAACAATTGACAGAAACAATATTCAAATCTTCCCTGGTTCCATCAAGGTCAGTTTGTGATAATTTATAATATACATCCCCCGATGGCGGATTATTGTCTGTGTAATTATATGTTTGGGCAAATGAAATATTACCATGGCCATCAATTTTTGCTATTTCTTCAAAATTCAGGCTGGACTTACTGCGGAACAGTGTGAAATAATCGTTGTTGGTTTCGCTTGCGGTTGACCATATTAAATCTATGGCCTGACTATCAACATCACACACAGCTTCAAAATTCAACAACTCTACCGGCAGGGGAATGTCTTTATTTGTTCCGGCAAAGGTAATTTGTCTTTCTCCTTTTGCGCCAAAAGGTACAGTTATGAAAGATGAAATATCCCCGTTGATGGTAGATTCTGCGGATGCATCACCGCCGGCATCTTTCCAGATGTTATCCCAATAGGCTGTGGTTAAGTATTCCAGTTGTGAGCTCCCGCCCCCGTCACAGAAATCATGAATTGGACATGGATCATTGTCCCGCCAGTATAATGTGACATCCAGGTCCTGGGATGAATTTACCAGCCAGTATTCACGGTCGGTGGTATGTGTCAGCGGGTATTCATGGGTCCAGTCGTGATACCACCATGTATGCAGATTGTCGTTGGAAAAGAAATACCGTACGTTTATATTTGTGCTAGCCGACGGTGTGGCTGTGAACGGCGCCCATATTTTATAAGTCTGGGGGTCTCCTGTTAAACCAATATCCCTGTAATTCACATTTCCTGTCGGGAAGGTGAATGCTGCTGCTGCGCTTGTTTTTTCCACAGGGCCATCAACAAAACTGGTCACTGTTCCGGCATTGGTGGTTGCTGATGCTCCAAAGATAAAGGTATTTGTGCCTGTGTTGACAATGCCATTTGTAAAAGTAGCTGAATGGGTAACTGTCATATCGTTGGTGGTCAGCACCACATCAGCATTGCCTCCGTTTGTGTTTTCAAAAGCAACATCGTAAAAACTGTCCCCGTTGGTTTTGACATCCTGCTGGATATTACCATTAAAGCTAACCAGTGATGTTCCTGCAGTAAACGTGCCGTTGTTGGTGAAATTTCCGGCAATCTGCATATTATTATCATTCATATCCAGAGAGTTACCAGCACTTATATCCAGGTTCCCGTTGATGTCAAATTCGAAATTTGAATCGGTAGTGATGTAATAATCTCCGTTTATATTCACATTGGCAAAATAAGACCCTGAACACATCAGCCGGATGTAAGAATTCCCGTTAAAATTAAAGATAGCCGAACTGCTGCCAAAATAATTACCCCCAGCGGCATCCGCTTCGCGGTAATAGCCATATGAATAAATTGTACCGCCGGAATGGTAAATACTGCCTTCATAGTTTGGTATTCTATCTGCCTGCACCGTTCCTCCAGATATGTTTACATAATTGTTTGCATATCCGTTGTAATTATAAAGGTACCTTCCACAATCCATAGAACCGGATGTAACATACAATTGACCATCATAATTAATAAATTCTTTGTCAGAGCCAGCGGTTCCAATGTTTAATTTCCCGCCATTGACACGGGTTTCACCTGAGGTACCGTAATTGTAATAATTTTCATGCACGTTTGTGGTTCCACCCGGGTAAGTTGCCGTACCTCCATTTTGTTTATAGAAATTTTCATGCACCGTCAGGTCTCCGGAAGACACGGTAAGGGAACCTCCATTCTGTACTGTAAGCCTGTTACAAACAGCTCCTGAAGCATCCACATCAGGATAATGCGTACAGCCAGAAGGAATAATTACATTTATGGTGCTGGTTGGAACGCGTCCGTTGCCCCAGTTCATGCATTCAAACCAGTCGGTGCTTGTACTGCCCACCCAGGTGCCCTCAGGAGTTCCATTATTGTATAGTTCAACAAGAACAGGTGAGGTATATTCAATACAAGCATCGGTTGTTACCCGTCGTACAAACCACGTGGTTTGGGTCAGGTTTCCCGGATCATAAGTTGAACCAGTGGCTCCGGAGATTGACGAATAATTTGTCGGCGGGCTACCACATCCTGATGTGCACTGCATCCATTGATACAATGGTGTAGCGCATGAACCACCAGAGGCATCTGAAACCGAAATTAGGTTTGATACGTTTTCACCATAACATATAGTCTGGTTGTTTCCAATATCCCCGGCATCGAGGGGTACAAAAGAAGAAGTAGTATTGTTTGTGTAAGTTCCATTAGAACCATTATTGCCATTTGAACCAGTTCCGGCACGGCCATACGAAGCAACACTGCCTCCAGATCCCCCTGCATAAGAAATTGAACCTGCGATTGTATTGTTACTGCATGGATTTTTAAATATTTTTATTCTTCCCCCACCACCTCCAGCACCACCGGATCCTTTACCACCGTAATAGCTGGTACTCCAATCAGAATATCCGCCATTACCACCATTGCCGCCATTGCCTCCTATAGCCTGCATGGTACCTGTAAAATTCATTTCACAGTCCGCTTTTAGCATTATGCCACCACCAGAGCCACCGCCTGCACCGGAACCACCGCCACCGGGGCCACAAAAGGTTTGTTCTGTACAATCGGGATTTAAGTCATCACAACAACCTTCGGTATAATCATTTTCACCACCTTCTCCGCCATTGGCTCCAGAAGTCCCATTTGCATAAATGGCTCCCGAACAAGACAAATCATGGTTTGCAATCAGTTTAACAGCACCACCACCGTTACCGCCACTGCCACCACTGGAATAACATGTATGCGGGGGGGAGCCTGTATGACAAAAAGAACCACGTCCACCACCACCGGCACCTCCACCACCGGAACCCCAGTTAATATTTTCAGTTGTTGAATTACCATAAGTTGATGATGTACTACCACCACTACCGCCACTTCCTTCAGAATAATAATGACAACCTGCATTTCCGCACTGAGCATCATCTTTTCCACCAACACCGCCACTACGACCAGCACCACCAGAACCACCATAGCTACCACCAGAACCGGCTCCGCCGCCACCGCCACCACCGACAACACCACCTTCATCACCAATAAAATTACATTCCTGTTTTGAACCGTATCCGGTACCGCCGGTACCACCAGGGTTACCTCCACCAGTACCATTTCCAGAATTTCCACCATAGCCACCACGCTGACCTAAACCACGGCAATCATCTTTGTCCCAACACCATTGCACACCACGTCCGTCATTATATCCACCATCATCCCAAAATCCCCCGTAATTACCTCCGGAACCACCGGATTCACCTTTCCCATTGGCATTGATGGTACCAACAACATTGATATTTTCTGCTTCAACGGTAAAATAGTGGCAGGAACCATCGACAGTAGCGGTAATTCCAGAATTGACCTGAAAATCACCAACATTGTAATGCCTGCCTGCCACCGTCATGCTGGACGAAATTGTCCAGTCGTTTCCGCCATGATTTACATCACCGCAATAATTTGGGACTATCCGGTAATAATAGCATATATCGCTGTAGTAGTAGTGTTTTGTGCATCCGTCATAATACCTTACTCTAAATGTGTTTTCGCCAACATTCAATGCCTTCCATACACTGGTGCTTGTCCCATTATCCACCCAGCCACTACTGTTGAAATTATATTCATAATGTGAATATGAATGTATAGTACAGGGGTCAGTCCACACAAAGGTAACAGATGAATTGGTGGTTGAACTCCCACAGGCAGGTGAAGTTATATTTGGAGCTGTGTTGCTTGTTGGTAAGATGTAAAAACCAGCCTCTGAATTGTTGTAGCTTGTGTAAATCTGATAATTTTGATCGGTGTGCAAGGCATCAAAAACATTGAGTGCAGATTCCCATGAAGATGAATAGTTATTAGGATTTCCTCCTGGAGTACTAGTTCCCCAAATGGCATTGGTTGGTCCATAAAGTTGTATTTCTACTTTTATTTTGAAATTTTCTGTAACAGGGACAAATATGATATTGCCGTTTTGCCCAAAGTTTATTGGTGTTCCTCCAGTTGTGGTTGCTGTAAATTTTAATCTTGCAGATAAGGTTCCATTGGTGTAAGATCCACTTGTTGTTATGTATCTTACAGTTGTGCTTGTGTTTAAGTAGGCTACATTGCCACTGATGCTGCTACTTGTTGTAAACCAATCAGCACAATTCCATGGTGGTTGATCATATCCATTAATACATCCCAGGCTTGTATTGCTTTTATCAAAACCCCAGGCATAGCAATCGTTTCCCCAACTCCCGTAAGTATAAGTAAAAACTCTGCCTTCACGGGCTACTTCGCCCCCATCATTGGATTCACTAACACTTATGCTAGCAGGGGTTTGCCCGGATATCATGATAGGAACCAACATTCCTAAAAACAACAAAACAATATGTAATGTCGTTTGTTTCATCTCATTTCATTTCACAAAAAGTTACGCTCTCATGTGAATAACTGGTAAAAATCCTGTATTCCGGATCAGTGGCCATGGCATCATACACATCCAATACAAGAGCCCATTTCCCTGCATATTTGCTTTCATATTCAGGGTTTATCCATTCAACATTTTCAGGGCCAAACAATTCCATCACAACTTCAATGGCAAAATCACCGGATACAGGCAAAATAATGAATTTTTTTTTCTTCTTTAAAAACATTATTTCCACTTTTGGCTGAGATTTTCAACCTGGCAGGCACATTTTTTTCAATAAATTCATGGGCTGACTTATACCTGGTAACTGTTTGTGTGTACAGGTATAATGTGTTGTTTTCAAGTTCATGTTTTTCTGTAAAATAATCTTTACAGTTAAACGGGGGTTTTACAGCACCGTTGATACAAGCGAGAGAACTGTCCCCGGGGTGAATTTTCAAAACGTAATGATCATTACCTGGGGCATTTAAGGTGTAAGAAAACACACGTCCTTCTCTTGCTACCTCACCACCATTGTTGGTCACCTGGAAATGACCATCGATATCCTGGCCTGTCGCAAGTGAGCAAAACACGCAAAGGCTAATCAATATATATGATAGCTTTAACATGGTTATTTTTTAACAAATTTAACCAAAATATCAATATCAGCCCGAAAAAAATACATGCCGGGTTTCAGGGTGGATATATTTATTGAACTATGCTGCCCTTTTTTAGATAATACCTTCTTCCCTATTACATTATAAATCTCAATATCATTTACAGGTTCAGAAGAATACAATGTATTATGTGCCGGATTGGGGAATATCTTTATTTCTTCTTTAGAAAACTGTTTTACGGGAATATAATCTCCGTCGAGGCTCAATTTATCCACATACAAAATAGATTCTCCTGTAGGTGGCCATTGTGAAGTTTCAATAAAGAAATTCATGGAGTCCGGAACAATATCCGGGTCGTTGTACTGGATTTCTGCAGTAAACTCAGTCCAGTTTGTTACTGTTTCATGATTTTGGAAATATCCCCATCCAACCTGGTCACCACCTTGATACATACGGACAAAAAACTTGGCAGTATCCTGGGCTTCCGGAACATATTTGATGGCTCCCGAAAAACTGGAAAACCGCTTGGCAATTGGGATCCCCTGATCCCAGTGCTTGAGTGAGATGCGAGCAACAATTGTATCATGTTCAAGAATTTTGTTTTGTAATTTTATAGCGTAATCATGATGAGCTGCATCCATGGTACGTTCAAAAGGGACGTTATCATAAGGCAGGCTATCTGAATTATGATATTCAAAAAACCAGGCATCGGGGAAAAAGTAACTGTAATCTGTCCATAAGGAAAAATCGTGATTGGGAATATCTGCGGCATTCCCAGAAAAATAGATATCACTGATTTCAACCATGCTGTTGTAAATCAATGTATCAAATGGATTTGTATTAGTAACCACAACAACCACACGGTCAGGGGTATTTGTATTCAAATAATCCAATTCAAAAGCCTTGTGAACAAATTCCGGTTCAGCCCCTTCGATAAAAAAGAAATTTTCAGAAACATATTCATTGCCATTTATCAATCCCAGAAATATTAATGCCGAATCCTGTGGTTCAATGTCATATTTTATTTTCACATATAAACTGTCAGGCCTGTCGGTAAAAGGAGTACCACCTGAAATATATTCAACAGGAATATGATATGTATCCTGTATGTTGTCTCCTTCAATTATGGCATTCATAACAACAGTAACATCATCTTCATACTCATCTCCGGGGTTAAAGAGCTGTATGGCTGTATCCTCATCATATATAATCTTATTACAACCGTTGTTATTCACAAGCCAATTATCAGGAACCGTACTTATATCCTCGGTCCACAATTCAAAATCCCAGTTTGGAATGGGATTCCCGGTATAAAACACTTTTGTATCGCCATAATAGTTTCCGTAATCATTCATAAGGCACACACGGTAATAATAGTGTGTATTTTCCTGTAAACCACTGATATTATATGATATATTTTCAAGGCTACCGCCCGAGTAAGTACCCATATCATGACTTTGTTCCATGGATTCATCCTGGCCGTATTGAAAACTGACTTCAGATTCCAGAAATCCTGCATTGATGTTTGCTTTGAGTAAAGCCGAATGGTTTGTTACGTTCATTGCTTCCAGTGTTATTGCCTCAGGGGTTAGGGTTTCATTATCATCATAAGTCATTAACAGACCAAAGTCACCGGATATCCTTCCAAAATGTAAATTCACAAAATCAACTGAGTACAAATCAAAGCCCGGATTATCAGGGATTGTCAAGTTTACCCATGTTTCACCCCCGTCATCGGTAAAAATCACAACACCATCATCTCCAACAGCATAAGCCAGGTTTTCACTGATCATATCAACATCATTAAGTGCCGGGGCAACAATGTCTTTGATTAGCGTCCAGCTTTGTCCGCCATCAGAGGTTTTTAAAATGATTTGAGTGGAATCTGTTCCGGGGTGTCCACCAACACACAAACCATGAGTACCATCAAAAAAATGAACAGCATTCAAACTGCCTCCAGTAGAAAAGCCTCCCGGATACACTCCTGTCCAATTTTCTCCCCCATTGCTTGAATACAACAGGGTTCCGTTTTCTCCGCAGAGGATGAGTTTATTGTTGGAATTTTCGGCAGTACTTATATCATTGATGCCGATACTCATCCCGGTCTCCAAAAACTGCCATGAATTACCATAATCACTTGTGGTAATAATAAAACCATCAATTCCATCAAAACCACCACAACCAAAAGCAGTACCCCACAAACCCATCGCAAAACCGTTCAGGTTTTTATGAGACAGATCAATCCCCGGTGAAGCCGATTCCCATGTTTCACCAAAGT
This sequence comes from Bacteroidales bacterium, assembly GCA_049975305.1. Taxonomy (GTDB): domain Bacteria; phylum Bacteroidota; class Bacteroidia; order Bacteroidales; family ML635J-15; genus JAQIBY01. The sequence goes on from JBNGDT010000024.1 coordinate 18,048, forward strand.
CATTTGATTCATACCATGCACCATTGAGACCGGCTGCGTATACCTTGCCTGAATTAAAATAGAGTCCGGCATTTATCATCTTTCCGGGAAAAATATCTTCAAAACTCCAGGTTTCACCATTGTCCTCTGAAAAAGCCATAAAAGTAATGGAATCATTTTGTGGCCAACCACCCAACACTGATATATTCTGCATATTGAGTGTTTTGACATGCATGTTTTTTCTGTACTTGGGCGTGTATTCAATGGTCCAATTTTGCCCACTTATCATTCCGTATAAGCTAACAACAAATAATCCTATCAACAATGTGCGTTTCATGACATGAAATAGTTATGGGCATCTCTAAAAATTACTTTTTTCAATGCCGTATTTTGAAACAAATATAAGCC
>JBNGDT010000025.1:0-18305 GCA_049975305.1 Bacteroidales bacterium
ATACTATAAGATTTGCGATACTTTGTGTCTTCGTGTCTTAGTGGCAAAACAGTGTCTTTTTAGACCGGGTTCATTTATCATTTCAATAGAATGAAAAAGAACAAAACCAACATGGAACAAAAAAACAGATGACAATATTAAAAAAACCAATTAGCTATTAATATCTTAGTCAGTATGATTAACAATTCTACAGATAATAAAAATTAACTTTTGTGGTATTAACTGTTTTGAGCTTGGGTTTCGGATTTTATTCTGGATTATGCTTTTTGAACTTTGGATTTTAATCAACCCCTATCCAAGACTTGTCCCAAACTTGATTCGGGATAAACCAGATTTTACCAAATCTAACTGTAAATTTTAAAAGAGTTCTATGAGAGAGTGACTCTTAGAAAGACTATTTATCAAAATATCCCCTGATGATGCCTCGTTTCGAGTTTCGCACAAAAAGAATAATTTCATCACGTTCTTTAGTGGCTTTCATTTCTGCTTCAATATAATCAATGGCCTGGCTGCGATTCATCCCGTTGTTGAAAAGTTTGCGGTAAATTTCCTGAATTTCGTTGATTTTTTTATTGGTAAAATTCCGCCGCCGCAGACCGATGGAATTTACTCCGGCAAATGAAAGTGGGTACCGTCCGGCTTTTATATAGGGAGGAACATCTTTTCCAACCAGCGACCCGCCGGCAAGAATTGAATGTGCACCGATATGCACAAACTGGTGGACAGCAGAAGTCCCGGATATGATTGCCCAGTCATCAACCTGCACTTCACCGGCGAGTTGTACAGCATTGGCCATGACAATATTATTGCCAATGATACAATCATGCGCTATATGTGTATAAGCCATTATCAGGTTGTTGTTTCCGATTCTCGTAATATTCCGTGCAGCAGTGCCACGATTAACCGTCACAAATTCGCGTAATATATTATTGTCGCCTATCGTCACGTAAGTATTTTCACCACGGAATTTCATGTCCTGTGGAATAGCACCGATAACAGCACCAGGGAAAATATTGCAATTTTTACCAATTTTCACATTTTCCAGGATGGTGGCATTTTGTCCAATCCAGCAACCTTCGTCGATTTCAACATTTTTGCTTATGCTCACGAAAGGTTCAATCACAACATTTGATGCTATTTTTGCATCCGGATGGACGTATGCTAAAGGTTGATTCATATTATTTTGTTTTTACAATTTGAGCTGTCAGTTCGGCTTCACAGGCGAGTTTCTCACCCACAAAAGCTTCGCCGGACATGTATGCAATTCCCCGGCGTATGGGTTGTATTAAACTGAGTTTCATGATGATGGTGTCGCCGGGAACCACTTGTTTACGAAATTTGACTTTATCTATTTTCATGAAGAAGGTAAGGTAATTTTCCGGGTCTGGGACAGTTCCCATCACCAAAATACCTCCAACCTGAGCCATGGCTTCAATTTGCAATACTCCCGGCATAATAGGTTCGTCGGGAAAATGACCAATGAAATACGGCTCATCCAGCGTAACATTTTTAATGCCTACTACCTCCTGTTCTGTCAGGCTAACGATTTTATCCACAAACAGAAATGGATAGCGATGTGGCAAGCGCTTTTTTATTTCGTTTACATCATAAAGCGGCTTTGCATCCGGGTCATATTCTGGTATCTCGGGTTTTTTGAGTTCTTTTAGGATATGGTTCCTCAGGTTTTTAGCAAGTTCCGTATTAGCATGATGACCGGGATGTTTTGCTATGATATTGCCTTTTATGCGATAGCCGACCAAAGCCATATCTCCAATCATATCGAGCAGTTTATGCCTTGCCGGTTCATTGATGAAATGCAAATCCAGGTTGTTCAGCACACCATGAGTTTTTATTTTTATCCCGGGCTTATTAAACAACTTTGCCATGCGGTCAAATTCTGCTTCCGAATACACTTTATCAACCAATACAATGGCATTATCAAGATCTCCTCCTTTAATAAGCCCTGCTTTCAGTAAGGGTTCAAGTTCACTGAGAAAAGCAAATGTGCGGCATGGAGCTACTTCGTCAGCAAAGTTTTCCAGATTGCTCAATCTTGCAAACTGATTGACCAGTTCTGTGGATTTATAATCAACCAATACATTCATTCTGAAATCATCATCAGGATACAATGCCAGTTCGATTTCTTTTGACTCATCTTGATAGACCTTCTTTTCTTTAAACTCAAACACAATCCGGTCTGCGTCCTGTTCTTCAATGCCGGCAGTTTTTAACGCATCCACCCAGTAGCGGGCACTTCCATCAAGTATAGGGACCTCGGGGCCATTCAGTTCAAGTAACAAGTTATCAACACCCAGACCATAAGCAGCAGCAAGTAAATGTTCCACAGTACTAACCCTGACATCATTTTTTGCCAAACTTGTTCCTCTTGAGGTATCAACGACATTATCGGCCACAGCTTCAATTATTGGTTCTCCCTCAACATCAATGCGTTTAAATTTATACCAGTGATTTACCGGAGCAGGTTTTATTGTAAGCTCTGCTTCAGCACCCGTGTGCAGTCCTACCCCTTTCAAGGTTACAGCTTTTTTAATGCTTGTTTGCTTTTTATCCATTTCACAAAAATTGCAAAAAAACGTATTGCTAAGTTGGTGACAAAAATAGCATTTCAAATTAATTAATAAAAAAGTTTTGGGAAAAAACCACTGGTATTTGGTTTAGAATCAGGGAGGCTAAATTACTATATCATTGAAGTTGTGAAGCAATGACACCAACACCACTGCTTGTTAATTGTTGTTCGCTTCTGATTTTAACCTGGAAATTTCCCGTTTTAATTCCTGAATCTCAGAACGTAAATCAGGCAATTGTTTTTGCAACACATAATTACGTTTAAATTGGCTTGCATTAATTGCGGGGGTTCCCATAACGGTTTCCCCGGATTTAATATTACCCGGAATACCAGACTGGGCAGCAATATGTACATTATTACCGATTGTTACGTGCCCTGCAATGCCAACCTGTCCGCCGAACATACAGTTGCTTCCCACTTTGGATGAACCACTCACACCTGTTTGAGCAGCCATAACTGTATTTTTGCCTACCACCACATTGTGGGCTATCTGTATAAGGTTATCCAGTTTAACACCACTTTCAATCAGGGTTTTACCAATGGTTGCCCTGTCAATTGTTGTGTTGGCTCCAATTTCCACATTTTCTTTAATGTGTACAGTACCTATTTGTTCTATTTTTTTGTAATTGCCGTCTTTATCAGGCGCAAATCCAAAACCATCTGAGCCAATAACAGCACCTGCATGTATGATGCAATTGTTATCAATCCTGGAACCATGGTATATTTTCGCTCCTGCATAAATGGTAACGTTGTCTCCCAACACAACGTTGTTACCTATGTAAGCATGGGGATATATTTTACAGTTGTCCCCGATTTTTACATTTTCACCGACATAAGCAAAGGCTCCGAGATAAAGATTCTTGCCTGCAGTGGCAGTTTTATCAAAGTAATGGGGCTTCTCTTTTCCTTTTTTGTTGTGAATATGCTGTTGATATATTTTGATGATCTCTGCAAATGCCTGGTATGGGTCTTCTACCCTGATCAGGGTTGTTTTTACGGGTTTTTGTAATTCAAAATCAATCTTTACAAGCACCGCTGAAGCAGAAGTATCATAAAGGTAATTTGTGTATTTCTCATTGGCTAGAAAGCTCAATGTTCCTGGCCTGCCTTCTTCAATTTTGGAAATATCGTCCACCTTGATATTTTCATCGCCTTCAACTGTTCCGTGTAATAATGTTGCAATTTGTTTTGCTGAATATTTCATTCCTGTTTCTTTAAAAAAGATCTTTGGGGTAACAAAGATAATATTTTATTACATTATGACTCAACACTGCCCGGTCAAACATTTCTGATGCATCCGCGATGTCTGTTAATTTATCTTCTCTCAGGATATTTATTTCTTCATCCATGTTGTCATAGGCTGTGTTTGATATTTTTCCCGCGTTGAGATAGTATTTGCTTTCTTGTTTGTTGATATCAAATGTTTTGCAAATACGACGCCGGATCATTTCAACATAATCAGGGTCAAATGGGTTCCGTTGTAATTCCATCCTGAACAAGCGCCGGTTCATTAACCTGTCAGACAAATCTGAAAGGATTTTATCTTCATTGTTCACCCAGGCTTTTACCGATGACATGACATCGCTATCATCCAGGCGATTGAATTTTTCCAGCATTTCGTTGTTTTCGCAATTATCATGTGTTAAAAACCAAAGCAAAGCATCACTGGCATTCAGTTTATTACCGTCGGCAATGAGGTCTTTAGCCCGTTGTAAAATGATTTCCAGTAATTTTTCTGCGCTCAGCACAGTTTTATGTAGATATACCTGCCAATACATAAGCCTTCTTGCAATCAAAAATTTTTCAATGCTGTAAATGCCTTTAGCATCAACAACCAGCCTATCATTAAAAACATTCAACATTTTTATGATCCGTTCGGATCCTATAACGCCTTCGGATACCCCGGTAAAAAAACTGTCACGCCGGAGATAATCCAGTCTATCCATGTCCAACTGGCTTGATACAAGCTGATGCAGGAATTTTTTTGGGTAAGTGTTCTGAAAAATGGCAATGGCCATATCTAATTTGCCTTGCATTTCTTTATTTAAAGCCTGTATGTATTTCAGTGACAAGGTTTCATGATCATAACTGGTAATAATAACCTTTTCAAGGGTATGGGAGTATGGGCCATGACCAATATCATGCAGTAAAATAGCAATGTTTACAGCTTCGGCTTCTTCTTCGGTAATGTGATGGCCTTTGTTCCGGATAACCCCTATTGCCATTTCCATCAGATGCATGGCGCCTATGGCATGATGAAAACGGGTATGTATGGCACCGGGATATACTAATGACGTTAGTCCCAACTGGGAAATCCGCCGCAAACGTTGAAAATATGAATGTTCAATCAAGTCAAATATGCTGTCGTATTGCACAGAAATAAAACCATGTACAGGGTCATTGATGATTTTTCTTTTGTTTGTTTTTAGTTGTTTCATAAATGGATGTACTTTTCTTTTTTTACCTACATTTTTAAGTTTGTTGATAACAAAGTTAAAAAACAAATGATTTATTATTCCCTGTAACAAAAAGTTTTCGTTTTTGAGAAGATCTTAATAATTTGGTATTCAAAATACAATACATAATTTATGGCATAAATTTTGTCCCACAGATAAAAAACGTTAAGCATTATGAAAAAACTTTATTTCCTATCTGTTTTATGCCTGAGCATAATTACCATTCCGCTGTATAGCCTGACAAAAGAAGAACTTGAAGCAATGCGTCAGGATTTCGAGAATTACAAACAACGGGAACGCGACAATTTCAAGCAATTCGTAAAAGAACGTGATCGTGATTTCGCTGCTTATATCGAGCAGGAAATGAAAAACACTGAGCTCAGACCAAAAACGCAGTGGTTTTGTAGCCAGCCTTTCTCCGCAAGGCAAACTTATCAATGCCATTGCCCTTGATGATGCCCCTTTTGTCAGCCCTCAAAACTTAATGATTCACAACAACAGCATTTTTGTCAGTGGCGAACAAAAACACAGATCAAAAAACACTCTTTTTTAGCCGAATTTAGCAAAACACTCCATTCGGTTTGGTCTAAAACCATTGAAATTGAACCTGATGTAGAAAGCAAAGCTCTTGAGATTAAATTAGACCCATCACATAAAAACATACAAAGAAACAACATAAACCCCAATGAAAATATTTAAAGCGAATGGTGATATCCTTTTGGATTATAACGATAAACATGAAAAAGCCTTGTTATCAACAACAAAAGATGTCTTGAAATAAAATGATGATTTTATTATTTTGGAGACATTGAGAATAATTATAAATTTACAAACAAATTAAACCTGAACGAATGAAAATTTCTATAAACCTACTGATTTTTGTATTGTTGAGTGTGATTGTTTTGTCATGTGCTCACAAACGACTTACAAAAAAAGCCTCTGACTACGAACAACAAGGTATGTATGCAGAAGCTTCTGAACTGTATTATCAGTCGGTATTGAAAAAAAACGATTACATTGATGCCCGCACAGGTTTAAAAAGAACCGGACAACGCGTTGTGGATGATAAATTCAGTAAATTTACCGAGGCTTATCACCAGGGTAACAACAAAGAAGCGGTTTATTATTACCTTGAAGCCAGGGATTTTGAAGCTAAAGTGAACAGCGTGGGGATTGAACTTTCAATACCGCCTTATTATGAAGAATACTACAATGAAGTTAAATCCAATTACTTAGACGATAAATATTTCGAAGGGGAAAAATGCCTGAACAATGAAGATTTTTCCAAAGCCGAAAGCGTGTATCGTGAAATTGTTGAGATAGATGAAAATTACAAAGACAGCCGTGAAAAACTGAACATTGCCATATATGAACCAAAATACCGTCAGGCAGTGGATTACATGGGCAACGGAAAATACAGAAGTGCGTATTATTTGTTTGATGAAATCATCAGAAATTATTGCGATTATAAAGAATCATCAGATTTGAGACGGGAAGCGCTGAACAAAGCTACCATCAAAATAGGGGTTGAAGATTTCAGTAACAGTTCCACAAATCAAACCATTGATGAACAATTAAAAACCCGGATAATACAAGCCATTAATCAAACGGACAATCCGTTCATCAAAGTGGTTGAATACACCTCCAATAAATCCCGGATATCAGGAAGCACACAATCCATGTCTATTAAACCCGATGCCGTCCTCAAAGGAAATATTTTATCATACAATTATGACATGGGGCGATTGCAAAAAGACAATAAACGCGGCTATCTCAAAATCGTTACCACCTACAAAGACAGTGAAGGGAATACCAAAACAAAAACCCGGTATGAAAAAGTCACGTATGAGGAATACCGTATGAGCAGGGGGGTACACATTAACTTCGATATCAGCCTTGTAAATACCAAAACCAATGAAATTGTTTTTAGTAAAAATTTTAATTTAAAGAACATTGACAATATCCATTATGCACAATACGATGGAAAAGGCAAAGACCTGGTGCCGGGATACTGGAAATATAAAAATATTGACAGTAACGAAGATGTGATTAAAGATAACCATCGTGATATAAGTGCATTGCAATCATTATTGAGTGCCCGAACCAAAATCAAAACTCACGATGCGTTGGCCAATGAGTTAATAGATGATATCACAGGCCGCATTGTTGAACAAGTGAATAATTACAATCCCGAACAATGAAGCATAAACATCTGATATACATTTCTCTGATTATACTGGCCGGCTTTGCTTCTTCCTGTGGCATTTTCAAAAGTACTCCCAAGCCTTCCGGGCCAAAGCCAGGTTGGGTTGAAAGCCGTCCCCAGTCAACTATGTATTACATTGGTATTGGATCTGCAAAAAAAGCCGGTTTGTCACCAAATGCTTACATGTCTAACGCTAAAAATGCTGCACTCAATGCGCTGGCAAGCGATATTTCTGTTGATATTTCATCCAGCTCTGTAATATCTACCATTGAAACGGATTACAACCTTAGTGAAACATACGAACGGACAATAACAGCATCCAGCGATAAAAGCATAGAGGGGTATGAAACTGTTGATACCTGGGATAGTGGATTGTATTACTGGGTTTATGTCAGGCTCTCTAAAGCACAATATGAACAACAAAAAGCAGAGAAAAAGAACGCTGCCATTACCAAAGCCACTGACAAACTGCAACAGGCGAGAAACCTGAAAAATGAACATAATTTGTATGATGCCATTCATGCCTACACTGAAGCATTCAGTGACATGTCGGAATACCTTGCCGAAAGCACACATACTGAAATTGACGGCAAGCAAGTTGATTTGGGTACCACCATATATCGGGAACTTGTAGAAACCATCAACAATATTACATTACGCAGTGATAAAAACCCTGTACAGATCACCAGTGGGAAATCCATTCCCTTTTTCCTGATGCAGATATACGTTGAAGATAATGAAGGATACCCCCAACCTAACCTTCCTTTTAAACTTAGCTTTACGGGCAGTGGCCTTGCCAATAATAAAATTACCTCAGACCAAAAGGGTATTATACAGATTCCGCTTAATAAAGTATATTCTGTAAATCAACTGGAAACCGTGAAGACGGAACTTGATATGATCAGCATTTCCCGGATGACGAAAGATATTTTCATCCGGACACTGATCAAAAAAATACCTCCGCCAAACTACAGCCTGAAGCTTGAAATTATGTCACCCAAAGTGTTTGTCAGCACCAGTGAACACCACTTTAATGCCATTTCAAATGATGAAACGTTGAAGAGTGCCCTGATGAACGCTATGGCAAAATACAATATACGGATATGTGATACTAAGGCAGATGCGGATTTTATTATTAGCATTGAAAGCAATACAGAACAAGCGGTTACCAGCTCTTACCAAAAAACAGCCAACCTGAATTATACCATTACGGTTCATGATGAAAACAACCGCATTGTGTATCGCAAGGATGAAAACAAAATACAGGGATTTGGCAATACTTATGATGAAGCAGGCAAAGAAGCTTATGAAGAAGGGGCAAATCGCATCATGCGCCGTAATTTTGACCAGATATACCAGGCAGTGTTCACCAATTAATCTCCATATCATCACAATATTGATAAATAAAAGATTAGGTTCCAGGAACAAAATTCTAAAAGTTGTAGGAAATCCGAAGACCAGAGTAGGTAATACTTATTTGCATTAAATTGTATAATATTTAGTTTTTAAGTTTATTACCTTTACATCAAAATTGTGTTATGGTAATCAAATACCTCATCATACGGTTCAGCAGCATTGGCGACATTGTGCTTACAACCCCTGTCGTCAGAGGGCTAAAAGAGCAGGTGGACGAGGCAGAAGTGCATTATTTAACAAAACCTGCTTATGCATCAATCATATCCGAAAACCCCCATGTTGATAAAGTGCATGTGCTGCAGTCATCTTTTGCGAAAACCATACAAAATCTTAAAGCTGAGAAATTTGATTATATCATTGATTTACACCGGAACCTCCGCAGCTTACGGATAAAACACAGGCTAAAAGTGATGGATTTTAGCTTTAATAAGCTGAACAAAGAAAAGTGGCTGATGGTAAATTTTAAAATCAATAAATTACCTGATGTACACATTGTTAACCGGTATTTAAAAACCCTGTCTGTGTTTGATGTGAAAAATGATGACAAAGGCCTGGATTATTTCATTCCGGCATCTGAGGAAGTTGAAATATCAACCATTTTACCTGAAAATTTTACAGTAGGATATGCCGCTTTTGCCATTGGAGGACAACATGCTACAAAAAAATTACCCACGTCATCCATACAAGAAATATGTCATAAATTTGATAAACCTGTGGTTTTGTTAGGGAGTAAAGAAGACCACAAGGCAGGGGAAATTATTGCAGGAGAAAATCAAATGATTTTCAATGCATGTGGCATGTTTTCGTTGCATCAATCAGCGAGCGTAATCAAAAAAGCCAGGCTGGTAATTACACATGATACCGGATTGATGCACATCGCTGCTGCCTTTCACAAGCCTGTGCTTTCTGTGTGGGGAAATACCATCCCGGAATTTGGCATGACACCCTATTTGCCGGGAGAAGGATCACATATATTTGAAGTACATGATTTGAAATGCCGGCCCTGTACAAAAATAGGTTATAAAAAATGCCCACAAAAACATTTCAAGTGCATGAAAGATCAGGACATCAATGCCATTGTCCGGCATGCAGCAATGGTGTATAACATGTTGAAAACAGTCCAATAAGTGTTTTGTAACCATATTACTACAAAAAATGTATAAATGATTGTGAATTTTGTATTTTAGTTGTTTTAAATAAAAAATATTTATGAAGAAAATTCAAGATGCATCACGGCAGGTTCTTTCAAAATATGGTCTGACACCACAGGAAGAAATGCTGGAATTGTACCAACAAAAGAAAAAATTTTGCATAGGTATTCCGCTGGAAACCAGTATGCAGGAAGCCAGGGTTCCGCTGGCACCTTTGTCTGTGGCTTCGTTGATTGAAAGTGGACATAAGGTTTTGATACAACGAAGTGCCGGAAAACAGGCGCATTTTTCCGATGAAAAATACGCAAGCTATGGTGCTAACATTGTTGATAAAGCTGAGGAGGTGTTTCAAAGCGATGTGGTGGTGAAGATTGCCCCTTTTACAAAAAACGAGATTGATCTGATGCAGCCGGAGCAGATCGTCTTTTCTTCAATTCATGCAAGCAACCAGAGCAGGGATTATTTTTTAAGTCTCATAAGAAAAAAAGTGGTGGCCATTGCTTATGATATGCTTAAAGACGCACAGGATTGTTATCCCATTGTGCGGTCAATGAGTGAAATTGCCGGCCGTTCATCCATCATGATCGCGGCAGAATACCTGAGCAACATTCATAACGGTAAGGGTGAAATGCTGGGTGGCATGACCGGTGTAAAACCATCGGAAATTGTGATTCTCGGAGCCGGAACAGCAGGCGAAAATGCTGCACGCGCAGCCCAGGGCTTGGGTGCCCAGGTAAAAGTTTTTGATAAATCAGTACACCGGCTTACCAGATTGCTGAATACCCTGAACCGTCCTGTTTTTACTTCTGTTTTACAACCCCAGGTACTAGAGCGGGTGCTGCTTTCCGCCGATGTGCTGATTGGAGCCGTACGCATGATGGATGATGATCCAATGTATATTGTTACCGAAGACATGGTAAAAAAAATGAAAAAAAATTCGGTTATCGTGGACATCAGCATTGACCAGGGAGGCTGTGTGGAAACCAGCCATGTGACAAATCACAACCAGCCTGTATATACAAAATATGGCATTGTGCATTATTGTGTCCCGAACATTGCCGCAAGGGTAGCGCGTACGGCTAGCTATGCCATGAGTAATATACTGGCGCCGGTGTTGCTTGAATTGGGTGAAAGTGGTTCTGTACTGAATTTTTTGAAAAATTATAGAGGGTACAGAAACGGTGTTTATGCTTACAACGGCATTTTAACCAAAAAATTGATCGGTGATATGTTTGTCATGAACTACAGGGACATTGATCTCCTTATTTCAGCCATGTGATGTGTTTGTGTATCCATCCCTAACGTGGACAAGACACAACCAAACAAATAATAAATCTCAAAACACAAATGACAAATAAATTACAAACTTCAAATGCAAATAATCAAACAACCAACATAAACAAATTGTATTGGATTTTGAATTTTGGTCACTGGATATTATTTGAGATTTGTCATTTTTTATTAGTAAGACCATTCGGATATTAAAGTCAAACCCTAAATTATTATTCATGAAACAAAGCCTTTATACTTACAACGTCAACGGCATTCGTGCTGCCATACGAAAAGGCCTGAAAGACTGGTTTACAGCAGTAAAACCGGATGTACTGATGATACAGGAAACCAAAGCACAGCCTGAAGACATCGATACATTTTTCTTTAAAGAATTAGGGTACCATGTGTTTGTTCATAGCGCAGAAAAAAAAGGATACAGTGGCGTAATGACCATATGTAGGCAGGAGCCGGATGCTGTCATCGCCGGTATTGGCAATGAAAAATTTGATGCCGAAGGGCGTTTTCTGCGTACGGATTTCGGCGAGATTACACTGATAAATTCGTATTTTCCATCCGGAACCACCGGCACGGTAAGGCAGGATGTGAAATATGCCTACTTGGATGCTGTGCAGGATTATGTGGATGAACTTAAAAAGCAGCGCCCCAACATTATCTTGTCAGGGGATTTTAATATCTGTCACAAACCCATTGACATCAGTAAGCCGGAGAATAAAAAGAATGTATCGGGATTTTTGCCGGAAGAAAGGCAATGGGTAAGTAATTTCTTAAACAGTGGATTTGTTGACAGTTTTCGAGCCTTTGATTCACGTCCGGAGCAATATTCATGGTGGTCATACCGTGCCAACGCTAAGGCCAAAAACCTGGGCTGGCGGATTGATTATCACATGGTAAGCAAAAGCCTGGCCGGCAACATGAAAAATGCCAATATCCATGCTGATGTTTACCATTCTGATCATTGCCCTGTGAGTTTGGAGATGGAGATATAATCTTTATTTACAACAAATCCATACGGGGAACCCATCCTTTGACGTTGGATTAACGGGAACCTGTTACTGTGATTTTATTTTTCCCTTATCACACCCCATTCAAAAACATGAAAACCATCCCTTTCGACCTGTTCAATTTGAGGCGGCGGAATCTGTTCAAATGTATCAGTTCCCTCAATGCTGCAAAATAGCCTGAAAACATTATGTGGCTGGCAGGAAAGGTTCAATTGAATTACAGGGGATATGCGTTCCTTAACAAAACTCTAAGTTTATTTAGTTTAGAAATTAATGAACTGAATAATTTTTTATTACTTTTGTTGCCTAAATCATGTTCCCATGAATAGAGAAGAAAGAATAAACAAGCAAAAAAAATTGATTGAGTCCATTGGCAGGCAGGTAGAACAGGAAGGGATGCAACCGGTTGCCGGGAGAATCCTGGCACTTCTCATGGTCATGGATAAGGAACAATATACTTTTGATGAGATTGTTGAAGAACTGAACATCAGTAAAAGTTCAGCCAGCATCGCACTAAACATTCTGCAGTTAAAAGATATGATAGACTATGAAACTTATTCAGGTGACAGGAAGCGCTATTTTCATATCAAGGTACAGGAACCATTTTACCTGTTTGAAAGGGTGAAAAATTCGATGATTGAAAAAAACAAAATGATGAAGACAATTATTGAGTTGAAAGCCGATCCGGAATCAAAAAACGTTTTGTTTTTTAAAAATTTGATACGCATAACCGATTTGTTTCTGGAAAATTATGAAAAAATGAAAGAAAACTTTTTTAAAAACCAATGACAATAGGTGTTTGATGTTTGTATAATGATGATAAAGTGAATAAAGTATTATGAACGTAAAAAAATGGGTATTGGTTGGTGTTTTTGTATCATGGCTGATGGTTCCCTTGTCAGCGCAGGATTCTGTCATGCAGTTTTCTGTTAACGAAGCGCGGGAATATGCCGTTAAGCACAACAGGGAATTGCAAAATGCAAAAAAAGATGTACATATCGCTGAAGAACAATATAAAGCCGCACGAGGACAAGGCTTACCCCAGGTCAGCGCGAAGCTGGATTACATGACAAATTTCAATTATGAAGCCGAGTTGAATTTTGGGAGCGATGATGAAAGCAGCACACATGATCTTAATTATACGTTATTTGACCAAGGGGATTATGAAATACTTGAACTGCTTAAATCCATGAGTTTTTCCGGCCCTGCTATCATAAAAATGACTGACCAGTCAAATGCCCAGGTTCAGGTATCACAATTGATTTTTGGAGGTCAGTATTGGGTAGGTTTGAAAACAGCCAAAATTGCACAGGAGCTGGCACGTCAAAATTTAAGCTTAACCGAACTTGATGTCAAAGAAAGCATTGAAAATACCTACTACATGATTTTGGTTACTGAAAAAATACTTGATGTATTGAATAAAAACATTGACAACCTGGATGACATTAAGGAACACACTAAAAACATGTACCAGGCCGGCCTTGCCGAAGAGGTTGATGTTGATCAGATCAGCATCAGCCAATCAAAACTGGAAAATCAGAAAAGGGCAATGGAGCGGAACGTGCGTCTGACCTATCACATGCTGCATTTTCAAATGGGACTGGATGATGACCAGGAAATAGAATTAACGGATAATCTGGATGCACTCATGGATAACCTGGAAATCAGCACAAAATTGTCTGTTTCTTTTAATCCGGCTCAACACCCACAATATCAACTGCTGGAAACACAGCAAAAATTGCAGGAGAAGCAAATTGACATGGAAAAATGGGCTTATGGGCCAACGCTTACCGGTTTTTATACCTACACTGAAAAAATCATGACCAGTGGTTTTGATCTTAATCCCAGAAATGCTGCCGGCCTTAACTTGTCAATCCCGATATTTTCGAGTGGTGTGCGCAAAGCAAATCTCGACAAAGCAAAAATTGAATTGGATAAAGCAAAACGAACCAAAGAAATGGTCAAAGAGCAGTTGTTGATGCAAAATAATCAGTTGCGTTTTGAGTTGATTAACGCGTTTGAAAATTATCAAACCCAAAAAGAAAACGTAGATGTTGCTATGCGGGTGTATGAAAATGTGGAAAACAAATACAAACAAGGCCTGGCATCCAGCCTTGACTTGATACAGGCCAACTCTAATTACCTGGAAGCTGAAAGCAATTACCTCAATGCTGCCATGGAATTGTTGCAGGCCAATCTTAAATTAGAAAAATTATACAATCAATTATAAAACAGAAATATAACAGTGATGAAAAAAACGAAAAACGTTGTATGGTTAATGCTTGTTACAGGCCTAATTGTAGCTTGTACACCAAGTGAGAAAAAGGAGCCAAAACAAGAAAAAGAAAAAATCCAACCTGTGAAAATCGCTCAACTAACACAGGATACAGTTGAAAGAACACTATCCTATACAGCCAATTTGGAAGCATGGAAAGTAGTGTATTTTGCGCCTGCTAAACCGGGGCGTATCAAAAAGATTAATGTTGATGAAGGTGACCATATTAACAAAGGACAGGAACTGGTGCAAATGGACCAGACAGAACTGACGCAGGCATTGATACAACTTGACAATGCTCGGACCAATTTTCAACGGATGGATACCTTGTATAATTTGAACAGCATTTCAAAACAACAATACGATCAGGCAAAAACACAGTTAGATCTGGCAAAAGCCAACATCGAATTTCTTCAGGAAAACACATCCTTAAAGGCTCCTTTTCCAGGTATTGTTACAGCCAAACATTATGAAGACGGAGAAATATACTCCGGTGCTCCCAATACACAAGCCGGGAAAGCAGCGGTGGTTACCCTGATGCAAATATCGCCACTGAAAGTCATGGTGAACATTTCTGAACGGCAGTTTCCTTACATTAAAACAGGGATGAAAGCACAAATTAAATCCGATTTATATCCTAACGCGATATTTACAGGGCAAGTGTACCGTATATATCCCACTATTGATCCGGCAACACGTACATTTCAGACGGAAATAAAAATTGACAATCCAAATGAAAAATTGCGTCCCGGGATGTTTGTTACCGTCCACATCACTATTAAGGATGAAGCTACTATGGTTGTGCCGGCTATTGCTGTCATTAAGCAGCAGGGAACAAACAACTGCTATGTGTTTATAGCTGAAAATGGCACAGCAAGAAAAATCCCAGTAAAAATAGGTGCCCGTTTTGATGATCAGTTCGAAATTATTTCGGACGAACTTGAAACAGGCATGGATTTGATTGTTGCCGGTCAGCCAAATCTTAGACATGGTGACAGCATTAAGATAAAGAAAAATAATTAACCCAGATAAAAAAATTGTAACCCATGACCATTTATAGCAGTGCAGTTAAGAGGCCCGTTACCACATTGATGATATTCATTGCCATTATTGTCCTGGGCATATATTCTGTATATAAGTTACCGGTGGATCTGTATCCTGAAATTGAAATACCGTCAATTACTGTTTTTACAGTCTATCCAGGTGCCAGTGCCAAAGATATCGAGACCAATATAAGCGAACCCATTGAAAAAGCTCTCAATACAGTGGATGATTTGAAAGAGATTTCATCAATATCCAAGGATAACCTGTCAGTTGTGGTGCTTGAGTTTGAGTATGGATCTGATTTAAACGAAGCTGCCAACAACATTCGCGACGGTCTTGCTTTTGTAGAAAATGAATTACCGGAGGCAGCAGATGACCCGCAAATTTTCAAGTTCAATTCCAGCATGATGCCAATCCTGGTGTTTTCCATCACTGCAGATGAAAACTACGAGGGGCTAGGAAAACTGCTCGAAGAAGTCCTTGTCAATCCATTAAACCGTATTGAAGGCATTGGTTCCGTTAGTATGGTAGCAGCACCAACCCGTGAAATCGCGGTAGAATTTAATCCCCGCCGGCTGGAAGCGTATAATCTGACCATTGAACAGATAGGGCAAATTCTTGCTGCCGAAAACATGAACATGCCTACCGGCAACATTGAAATGGGTAAAATGGACTATCCGCTTCGTGTGGAAGGTGAATTTAAGTCCAGCGATTTTATTGAAAATGTCGTAATTGCAAATGTCCAGGGAAAATCAATATACCTGAAAGATGTCGCTACGGTCATGGATTCCATCAGGGAAATGACCATGGATGAAAAAATCAATGGGAAAAAAGGTGTCCGCATGATGGTGATGAAACAGTCCGGGGCAAATACGGTCAACATCGCCAAACAGGTGAATAAGAAAATGGAAGAACTGAAAGTCAACCTGCCTCCCGATGTCAAAGTACAAACCATTTTTGATTCCAGTGATTTTATCAACAACTCCATCAGTAACCTGACAAGAACCCTGATGTTTGCCATGTTGTTTGTAATTATGGTGGTGTGGTTTTTCCTCGGCAGGTGGCGCTCAACATTCATTGTTGTGTTGACAATCCCTATTTCCCTGATTGTCTCGTTTGTTTACCTCAGGTTTACAGGCAATTCCATCAACATTATTTCCTTATCTGCACTGGCAATTGCTATCGGTATGGTAGTGGATGATGCCATTGTGGTGCTTGAAAATATCAGTAAACACATTGACAGAGGGAGCAAACCCAGGGAAGCGGCAATTTATGCTACCAATGAGGTTTGGCTGGCTGTGATTGTCACTACCCTGACTGTGGTGGCCGTGTTTTTCCCCATGACCATGATGGGCGGAATGACGGGAATTATGTTCAGGCAATTGGGCTGGATTGTCACCATCACCGTAACAACTTCTACAATTGCTGCAATCAGCCTGACGCCAATGCTCAGTTCAAAATTGCTTCGGCTAAAGAAAAAACACAAAAAACCCGGAAAATTTAGTTATGACCGCACCATACGCCCCATGCTTGACAAGCTTGATAAATGGTATGCGAGGGTATTGAAATGGAGCTTATCCCACAAACGCATAATTATAATCTCTGCGCTTGGAATCGTTATTGGTACAGTGTTTTTAGCATCCAGGCTGGGAACTGAATTCATGCCACAAACGGACGAAGGCCGTTTTAATATTTCCGTTGAATTGCAAGCTGGCGTTCGTGTGGACGAATCCGTAAAAATTGCCCGCAAAATCGATAGCATTCTTTTAAATAAATTCCCACAGGTTGTACTGGTATCAACATCTGCCGGTGCTGATGATGAAGGAGGTTTCCTTTCCATGTTCAGCTCTACCGGTTCAAACATCATCAATTATACAGTGCGGCTGGAAAATTCCAGTGAGAGAGACACATCCGTCTGGGAAATCATGGAAGCCGTCAGGAAAGAACTGAAGGGGTTTCCGGAAATCATTAAATACAATGTCAGCATTGGCGGCGGTATGACAGGTGGATTGGCTCAAAACAACATTGACCTTGAAATTTATGGGTATGATATAGAAAAATCCACACGCCTTGCCAACCAACTTGCTGACAGTGTCCGGAATATTCCGGGAGCCCGTGATATTAAAATCAGCCGGGAAGATGAAAAACCGGAGTTGCAAGTAGATCTTGACAGAAGAAAACTGGCTGCCAATGGATTGAATACTGCCTTGGTATCATCAGCCTTATACAACCGTGTCGAAGGCCTTACTGCAACAAAATACCGTGAGCAAGGTGAAGAATATGATGTGGTCCTGCGTTTCAAAAAAGAATACCGGAACAGCATTTCAGACATTAAAAACATCGCCATACAAACACCATTGGGAACATCTGTCCGCCTTGGTGAACTTGGTGAAATAAAAGAATATTACGCCCCTCCCAACATCGAACGCAAGCGACGCGAACGAGTTGTGACTGTATCGGCAACGCCATACAAAACCAGCATGGGAGAACTGGCTGCCGAAATGCAGAAAATAGTTGACAAAACTGCTGTGCCGGCGGGCTTTACAGTGAAAGTTGGTGGCGCTTACGAAGACCAGCAGGAAGGGTTTCAGGATTTGGCCCTTTTGTTGGTGCTCAGTCTTATACTGGTATATCTTGTGATGGCATCGCAGTTTGAATCCCTGAAAATGCCATTCATTATCATGTTTTCCATTCCCTTTGCCTTTTCCGGGGTCATTATTGCTTTGTTGATAGCCGGAAAACCGTTGAGTATCATTGCTGCTCTGGGAGCTGTCATGCTGGTAGGGATTGTGGTCAAAAATGCCATCGTACTTGTTGATTACATCAACCTCATGCGTGACCGTGGCCATCCCCTCGCTGAAGCCATTGTTTTATCC
>JBNGDT010000026.1:0-17927 GCA_049975305.1 Bacteroidales bacterium
AAAATGGTATATTTTAAAACATGAAATATTTAATGAAAATCCATTGCAATTTAAATAAAGTTTTAGCTTTAAAGCCTAATTAAGTTATCATAAACAACCTTGTGAAACTTGACAGTTAATCAAATATTATTGAGCTATTTCGTTTGTTGCTATGTAGTAGCTTCGTTTGAAATGATAAATTCCAAATCAACAAAATTTGCCAGATATTTTAATTTTGGGATTTTTCATTTGGAGCTTATTTTGGATTTTGGATTTTGAAGTTTGATCTTTCTTATTGGTAGTATTTTCAAGGACAAACTTCAGTTGTTAATGTTTGACTTAAATTTGTATCTTAGCATACCTAACCAACAGCATGTGTTATGAAAACCACAGCCTTATTCGTGTTTGCCTTAATGATGGGATTTTCTGTAATTGCTCAGCCACTCACACCGCAGGAAGTATGGATTCCCATGCGTGATGGTGACAGTCTGGCTGCTGATTTATATATCCCACAACCTGAACAGCCCCGTCCCACAATTTTAGTTCAAACACCATACAACAAATATTTTTATCGGTTCAATCTTCCCGTTGGCTATGGAACTGATGTAGATGCGTGTCCTTATAATGTTGTTGTGATGGACTGGCGGGGATTTTATGCTTCCGCTGATGCAGCCAACCCTGATGCCACGCGTGGAGAAGACGGCTATGATGCCATAGACTGGATTAAGGATCAAGGCTGGTCGGACGGAAATATTGGGACCTGGGGTGCATCTGCGCTGGGAAAAGTGCAATTTATGACTGCGGCCGAACAGCATCCCAATCACATTTGTGCTGTTCCCATTGTTGCCAGCCCTGAATACAACTACCAGGTGTATTACCCCAATGGCGTTTACCGTGAAGAATACGTGGAACAACTGGATGCCCTGGGATTTGGTATTTCTACATGGATAGAGGCTCACCCTTATCATGATTGGTTGTGGGCATATGTGGAAGACTCAACGTATGCCCCTGGTGACATTCATATTCCCACGCTCATGATTGGCGGCTGGTACGACCACGCCACTGAATGGGTGCTCCGTTATTTCAATGGCATCCGGACACAATCCCCGGCAGGTGTAGCTGAACAACACAAGCTAATGATGGGGCCATGGGCACACAATACCGTTGGTAAATTAAGCCAGGGGGAACTTGAATTTCCTGCAGCCCAGCATGTCAGTGAGCAATATGCACAGGCTTTTTTCGATTACCATTTGTTACAAGCATACAATGGATGGCCTTCCAATCCTGTCGTAAAATATTTCCAGATGGGCGATATGGCATGGCAAGAAACAGAAACGTGGCCGCCTTCCGGATTCAGTGATGAAACCCTGTTTCTGCATGGGAACGGTTCACTGTCCCCCAGTAACCCGTCTGTTGATGATTCATGTTCTATATTCAGTTATGATCCGCGTGATCCTTCGCCTACAATTGGCGGACCAACGTTGCATGCTGATTTACAACAGGGGCCTTATGACCAGGCACCAGAAGTGGAATCCCGTGATGATATTCTCATTTTTGACAGTGGTGAATTGGCTGAACCTGTTAGCATGGCAGGAAAACCCCGTGTGGTGTTGTTTGTTTCAAGCAACCGGACGGATACCGATTTTGCTGTGCGTCTCACTGATGTGTATCCGGATGGCAGAAGCATGATTTTGGCGGATGGCATATATCGCATGCGTTTTCGCAATGGCTACACAAGTGCTGCAGAATCTTTCATCACCCCGAGTGAAATTTATCAAATCGAAATGGAGTTGCCGGACATCGCCCAGACATTTCCTGCGGGCCATCACATCCGGCTGGATATCACATCATCGAATTATCCCCGTTTCCACAGGAACATCAATGATGGTGGGGACCTGTATGCACCTGGTGATACCCTGACAGCGCTGAATAAAGTGCATCACAATGCTTCCTATCCCTCCGGCTTAATTTTACCTACTGCTTCTTCTGTAAATGTAGCTTTAGAAAAGAGAAGAAATGTCAATTTTTACCCTAACCCTTTACCGGCAGACGAAAAATTAACAATAACCGGTGCTTCCGGGAAAAATCTAAGCATATTCAATACCTGCGGACAACGGGTAAAGTCAGTGAACATAAACAGTGAAAAAACATACATTGATTCCCCTGACCCGGGTGTTTATATCCTTTATTTTAAAGATGCACAAACCAAAAGTTCTGAAAAACTATTGGTTTACTAATGCTACCTGTAAACGTTTTACAGGATTTTATCATGAGCAAAACAAACCGACCTTTTCACAGGGTTTGTTTGTGGGCCCACCAGGGCTTGAACCTGGGACTCCCTGATTATGAGTCAGGTGCTCTGACCAACTGAGCTATGGGCCCGAAATTTCGGATTGCAATAATAGCATATTTTTGGCATATCTGCAAAACAAATTCAGATTCTTTTTATCCTCAATTTTTTCCAGTTTCCAAGCAATAAAATGGCTGTCACAAAGAAAGGCATGGCCGGAATGTTGTACCGTACCAGGGCACCAAGCACTGGTGTACTTAAACCGGTGGTGGTGAAAAGAATGAGTAAAAATGACAAGCTGAATAGCAAGAATTTTATTTCTTTTTTAGTCAGGTTACGTGACCAGATGCATGCATATAAAAGCATAATCAGTATTATCAGCTTTTCAATCCCGGCAACAAGCATTAATGGAGAATTCCACTCCAGGATATGTGGCCGGAACACGCTGTTAAAAAAACCGGCGGGAGCATGACGCAGCACGGATAATATATTCGGTTCCAGGTCTGGCAGGCTGATGGCTGAGCCTACATCATCAGTTGCTTCCACCATGTTGACAAAATGATGTTGTTTTTTGTTAAGAAGGTGAAACATATTTAGCTTTGGGTAAAGGATCCCTGCCAACCAAACCAGTAAAATGATAATGATATGCGTGATGATAAATTGTCTGAAAATGGGTTTGTTGCGTTTTGTTGCCATTAGAAACAGGATGCCGGGAATCATACAAATGAGCACGTAAATTTTTGTCATGATAAACAGCCCGACCGACAGCATAAGCAGCAGCAGTATGTTCACCTTAAATCTTGTATTGAGCAAAGAAGATATGGCATAAAACAGTAAGCCTGTGTTCAGCATAAGAATGCCTTCTTTGAGCAAGCCGGCACTCCAGAAAAACACACTGGGAACCATATATGCCGCCAAGGTAAGCCACACATTGCCTTTTGTGTAAAACATTATGCCCCGGTATAGCAGAGTAAGCCCCAGGAAAGCCATGAAAGCCATGAGCAGCGAATGACTTACCACACATCCACCTGTTGCCGGATACAGCAGGGCGTTGTATCGTATCAGAATGCGGTTGTCATTCCAAACCCCGTGAAAATATTTTCTGTACCAGTGTTTGGTATGTTCAAGGCATTTTTCAACTTCCGGAGTGTCAGTCCCGATGCCTGTGACAATGCGAAGGTATGTGCCTGGTGAATCAGCATGTTCAACGATGGCTTTTCCGTCGTTGTAATATTTGTAAATGTCGGATGTTTCCTGTGGATAATACCATGTATAAAGTGCTAAAATTGCCAGAGATGCCAGTAATTTAGCGCCCCACAAACCAAGCCTCCATGTCCTTGTCAGGCCAGTACGCTTAAACAAAGGCAGTTTATACACCATCCATGTGGTGGCAACCACAACAATCAGAATGCTTATGATGTTTTGTACCGACATTATTTTTTTGTGAAAATAACAAGAATTTATCTTTCGCACTAAACAATGGAATGAAAATCATTGTACAATTTTTTTCCTGCAGAGCAGGAGAATCCTGTGTCAGGCATCCACCAGTTGCGGATACAACCTGCTGTTATCAGGGGAGTATGAAACTCAGTTATTGTCAACATTTTATTTGGTTATGGGAGTTGATTCCGGTACCAATGGTATTGATATTTGTACAATATCTGTTACTTTTGTTTCAAAAAAATAAAATAAGATGGCAATACTGATAATAATAGCTTTTGTTGCTTACCTACTTGGGTCATTCAATGCCGCATACTGGTTTGGGAAATGGTTCCACGGGATCGACATCAGGAAGCATGGTAGTAAAAATGCAGGGGCTACCAATTTGTTGCGCGTTGCCGGATGGAAAGCAGCCCTGCCTGCATTTATTATTGATGTGGCTAAAGCTTATGCTGCAGTTTCACTGGCATTCTTACAAAACCTGTGGGCCGATGGGAGTGAGGCTTTTATGATTTTGCAAATTTCCCTCGGTTTCATGGCAGTTTTAGGCCATTTATTTCCGCTGTTTTCCGGATTCAGGGGAGGGAAGGGCGTTGCCAGTACTCTTGGCGTTGTAATAGCTGTTCATCCTCTGGCCGCCATGTCCTCGTTAGGTATATTTCTGCTTGTGTTTCTTATTACCCGGATTGTTTCTGTATCATCAATGACGGCAGGTATTTCTTTTCCCTTGTTTTTGTTTTTTGTTTTTGGAGAAAAAACCTCTGCTTTGCTTATATTTTCTGTAATTGTCGCCCTCTTATTGTTAATAAGCCACAAAAATAACATTAAAAAGCTGTTAAGAGGGGAAGAAAAGCCCTTAAGGTTTAAATGATTTGGTTTAATTTATTGTCAGAAATATGGATTTATAGATATTTAGGTGCATATATTTGTTACCGCCTATTATCGCAGAGACACAGAGACGGGGTTGCGATGAGGACATATTTTTGTTGAGACGGATTAGTTACATGGATTTTAAGCAAAAACAGGGAGATATGAAACAAATAAATCTATTATCAGTTGTCATTGCCGGAGTCATCATCACAGGTTCAATGATATCTTGCAATCAAAAAAAAGAAAAAGACATGCAAAAAGATGCAATTGTTTTGGCAGATCTTGATACTACGGTATCACCAAAAACAGATTTTTATCAGTATGCTACGGGAGGGTGGCAGGCAAACAACCCCTTACCCAAAGAAGAAAGCCGTTTTGGCAGCTTTGACCAACTTGGTAAGCAAACCAGCCATAAAGTAAAGGAATTGATTGAAGCATTGGCAAAAAACGAGCATGAAAAAGGAAGCATCGAATGGATGATAGGCACCTTTTATGCCGTGGGGATGGATACTGCACGCATTGATGCCAACGGGAAAGAACCTGTTCAGGAAGAATTTAGCCGGATAGAAGATATTGAAACTGAATCTGATGTGGTTCGTCATACCGCCTACAACAACCGGCGTGGCATCAGTAGCTTGTTTTATTTGTTTGGCAGTGCTGATCCTGATAACAGTGATATGCAGATCGCTCATTTACAGCAGGGAGGTCTTGGTTTGCCGGATCGCGATTATTACCTGAGCAATGATGCTCGCAGTAAGGAAATTCGTAAGGAGTATGTCAAGTACATAACAAACATGTTGGTGCTTTTCGGCAATGATGAACAGCAAGCTGAAAAAGATGCTGAGTTCATCATGGACATGGAAACAAAGCTGGCAGAAAAATCAATGACCCGGCTGGAGCAACGCAATCCCCATGCTGTCAACAATAAAATGTCATGTGATGACCTTGACAAACATGCCGGGACATTTGATTTCCCCTTGTATTTTAAAACCGTTGGACTGGAATCTCCTGATATTATTAATGTACGGCAACCGGAGTTTTTTGCTTACATCGGAAAACTCATGGATGAACTAAGTGTGGATGAATGGAAAACATACTTTCGCTGGAAACTGATGAACAGTACGGCGGGTATGTTAAGTTCTGAATACGATGACATGAGTTTTCAGTTTTACGGCAAATTTCTGAGGGGACAGGAAAAACAAAAACCCAGGTGGAGACGTATGGTTTCAGCAACCAATGGGGCGCTGGGAGAGGCTGTTGGCCAAAAGTTTGTTGAAAAACATTTTCCGCCGGAAGCCAAAGAACGCATGGTTGACCTGGTGGCTAACCTGAAAGATGCTTTTGAGCAACGCATAACTCATTCTGTATGGATGTGTGAGGAAACCCAGGAAAAAGCCATTGAAAAACTCCATGCCATACGAGTGAAAATTGGTTATCCTGACAAATGGAGGGATTATTCCGGATTGACGTTGACTGAAGATTCCTATGTGCAGAACATGCTCAATGCAAATGAATTTGATTTTGATTACATGCTCAGCAAAATCGGGAAACCGGTGGATAAAGAGGAATGGCACATGAACCCACAAACCGTTAATGCTTATTATTCACCACAGATGAACGAAATTTGTTTTCCTGCCGGTATCTTGCAACCACCTTTCTTTTACATGGATGCTGATGAGGCTGTTAATTATGGCGCCATTGGTATGGTGATCGGACATGAAATGACACACGGGTTTGATGATAAAGGCCGATTATTCAATAAAGAAGGGAACCTGGAATCATGGTGGACAAAGGAAGATGAAGAACGCTTTAATAAAGAAGCTCAAATATTGGTTGACAGGTACAATGATATTATTGTGCTTGATACGGTTCATGCTAACGGTGAGTTATCACTTGGCGAAAACATCGCTGATTTTGGCGGTCTGAACATATCATACACCGCTTTTCAAAACACTTTGAAAGAAGAGGATAAAAATCAGAAAATAAATGGGTTTACCCCTGAACAACGGTTTTTTTTGGCGTATGCCAAAGTGTGGGCTCAGAATATCACCGACGAGGAAATACTAAAACGTACCAAAGAAGATGTGCATTCGCTTGGAAAATGGCGGGTAAATGGTCAGGTGGCCGGGCTGGAAGCTTTTCATGAAGCCTTTAATGTTAAAGAGGGTGATGCTATGTATCTCTCTGAAGAAAAACGTACCCGGATTTGGTAATGAATTGAAATACTTTCCCCGCGCCCAGACGGGATCGAATACGCCTAATCCTGAAGGCTGTGCAATATTATATAAACTCTTTCAAATTCACGGTTAATTCCGGATAGATCTGATTTTTTCTCACAGATCGGACCCGTGCGCCGATTGTAAAATAAACGTTTACAACATAATAACAAAATTACCTATTTCAATTTTTCAAGTTTTATTACTTCCCTGTGAGATTGATTTTTCAATTCAACCAGATAGATCCCTGTTGAAAAATTGCTCAAATCCAGTGTACAGTCATTATAGACTTCCTTTTCAGTGAGTAACCTTCCTGTGATGTTGTAAAGTTTTACAGATGTTTTTTCTTTTATTCCTGTTAACCGGACTGTTCCTTTTGTGGGGTTGGGATACACAGTGAATGTGTTTTCTTTATCCCCGATCTGGGGAACACTTGTGATAGTAGGCTCCCATTTCCACATGCCTCCTGTAGAGGCATCTGTGTTAAACCAGCCTGAATATCCTGTGTTTTCATCCAGAAAATCAACATACAGATGTTGTTGACTGTCAATGGTTATCCATGTTGTGCCTCCGTCTTCGCTGTATGAAGAGCCTGAATTAGCCTGAGCTGCACCGGTTGTAAATACAATATCGGTCCCTTTAACCCAGCAAAGCCCCAGTGTGAATACTGTGCCAGTAGTGGTTAATTGCGTCCAGTTGGCACCGCTGTTGGTTGTTTTATACACATTTGCATTGTTATCAACAAGAATACCGGTAGAACTGTTTTTAAACGAGATGTTACCTGATTCTGTTTGGCTACCAAAATCATTTAATGGAGAGTCAAACACTTCCCAGTTGTAACCTTTGTTGGATGAGTGATATATCCTGCCTTTGTTGGTAGTAAACCACACATCATCGCCAACCACTTCAATCTGGCTTGTGTACCCGTATTCCCCGGAGAGTGGGTCGGGAATATTGGCACCGGGAACTAAATTCCAGTTGGATCCGCCATTCGTGGTTGTATATAATTCGAATTCTCCGTTTATGGGGTCTCCCTGGCAAAAGCCATTGTTGGCATCCCAAAAATAAACAACATTGGAGAAAGAACTTGCATCACTGTATGAAGCTGAATTTTGGCGTGACCAATTGGAGCCTCCGTCAGTTGTTTTCCAAATACCACCGGTTTGACCTGTTCCTGTGGGATACGCAACAATCCATGCGGTGGACTCACTAATGGCTGTAATCATGGCAATCCCCAAGCCTGTATTACCCAGATCAATGTTACCAGGGGTCCATGTATCTCCTCCGTTTGATGTTTTTGTAAATTCCTGAACATTTGCACCTCCACCGGTACCATCATAGCCTATAGCCCATGCTGTATTGGCATCAACAATGGAAATGTGGGTAATCCCGCGTGAAGCAGTTGTAAAACCGGATGCTTGTTCTATCCAACCCCCAAGTGGTTGGCTGGTAACAGTGATGTAATTTGTTTTGGTTTCGGTATTCGTTGATGTTCCGTCAGAAACTGTCAGTTCAACTGTATAAACGCCTTCACTGTTGTAAGTATGGGCAGGATTTTCTGTTGATGCTGTCCCTCCGTCACCAAAATCCCATGACCAGGATGTTGGTGTGCCTGTGGAATTGTCAGTGAAATTTACTGTTCCACCAACAGCAATTGATGTGTTGTCAGCAAAAAAATCAGCCGATAAACTTGTAGCACCTCCATCAGTAGAGATTACTATATCATCAATCCAAAACATAAACTTATCGGTGGAAACCTCGTGTATTGCCAGATAAATGCTTTGGTTATCATAATCAGACAAATCATAAGTGTGTTGTGTCCAGGTAGAAGGAGCTTCAATGGGAGTTGCTCCGGAAATAACAGAAAAATCTCCTGTGCTGTTGCCTGTAGTAGAAACCATTACTTCATAGGAATTGTTTCCCCATGTCCCTGGCTTTGGGCTTAATACCCAAATTGACAAGGAAGAGTTTGTGCCCAGCTGCAGGTGTTCAGAAATCAGCCAATCATCCGCCTGAGAAGCGTCTGCCGGACAAATGGCCATACCAACCCTGTTGCCACCGTGTGGTGTTGCTATGGTGAACCCTGCATCTGCCGGATTGAAAGCCATAAATGCCATCGCGCTGGATTCCCCCGGGTAATCGCAGTCGCTGCTGCTGTATGAATTTAGCTGATCACCGTCAACAACCGACCATGGGAAAAAATTGGTGGAATAGTCGACACAATTTTCGAAATCCATTGAAAAACCAGCATCAGTAGGCACTACTTTAATATAATTTGTTTTGGTTTGAGAGTCTGTATCTGTGCCGTCACTTATATCGAGAGTAACATCATACAATCCGGCAGTATTATAGGTATGAACGGGGTGCTGTGTCGTGGATGTTCCACCATCGCCAAAGGCCCAGTTCCATGAATCAGGATTTCCATAAGAGCCATCGGTAAAAGAAACAGAATTACCTGCATACAATGCTGTGGGGCTGGCCGAAAAAATTGTGGTTAACCCATAAGAAGGATGTACATGAAATACTGCTTGTTGGTTGTATGAAAAATCACCGGTGCCGCCACCTGTTCCTGTTCCGCCAGGAACAAGGTCATCAATGACATTGTAGCTGTTATAATAACCACTCCATCCCCAGTTGAAATGGAATTCATCATTGGCCTGGTATCCGTCACAAACAAAAGCATGCCCTGATGCTCCAGATGAATCGGTTCCGCTGTAAAATACAGGAAGCCCGTTGTCAAGGTCGGCATATAGGAGGTTTTTCCATGCATTATCGGTATAATTTTGCCGGTAACCGTACAAGGCTTCATCATCGTAATAAAAATAATTAACAAACCCTTCTTTTACATATCCGTAAATCAGAGCTCCGGATCCATCCGGATTGTAATTCATATCAACCGCAACACCACAATGGTAGCTTATTTTAGCCACCTCTGCATTGGGACCAGTCAGGGAGCCCGGCATACTTGCCCAATTGTATGTTGCAGCACCAAAATCAGCACTTTGTGGTCCATAATTTGGATCAGTATAAGTATGAGAACCCGTACCATGATTAGGCCAACTGTGATAACGCATGATTTGTGCCATGGCAGTAGCGACACATCCCACAGGTACATGTCCGCACTGGCCGCTGGCATCTGCAGGACAATCTGCATTATAGTAGCAGCCCTGATCCCATGCAATGCCTTCGATATCAAGTAACGGGCTAACATTCCTGAGCTCTTTTGAGTGTGTAAATGTGTTAGAATAATAATTGTCCCACATGGCTTTGATGTCGTTGTTGCCTTTTAATTGTCGGTTTTTTACTTCAAGGATTTGTTCCTTGTATTTGTTGAGAAACCATGCGTAATTGTCAGGTAGCCTTGGGTCGTCTTTGACAAAATGGCCTTTGAATGAGTAACTCAATACCGGCCTTACTTCGTCTTCAGCAGATATGATCATATATCCTCCGGTTGAAAAATTGAAAGCGTAATATACAATCTTGTCGTTTACCTCAAAAGGTATGCTTTCAGTAACCGTAGCTGATGTACGGATATTTGACAAGTGATTGTAATAATTAATTGCTACTTGCCTAGCTTTTTGTTGTGGAACGTCTCCGCCAAAAACAGAATTGATCAGAAAAAGTCCAATGAATCCGGTTAAAAAGTATATTTTACGCATAATTGATAATTTTGATTTAAAAAGTAAAGTTAAGAAAAAGAATTATTTCAAAAGAAACATTTTTCAAACAGGATCGGGTATTGTGTAGATGCAATTATGCTCGTTATTGTTGCATGTACAATGCAGATTTTTTCACAATTATTTCAAAAAATAATGACCTGACACCAGGCAGAAATAACAAATACCTTGTGATAAAAGAAAAATATCAGTAATTACCTTATTGCATATTATTATATATTTCAAAATACGCTCTTGGGTGCAGGCAGCTGGGGCATTTGTTGGGTGCTTTTTTCCCGGTATGCAAATATCCGCATTTACGGCAATACCACGTAACTTGTTCGTCCCGCTCAAAAACACGGCCTTTGTTGAGGTTGTCCAGCAGTTTTAAAAATCTTTTTTCGTGTGTGATTTCAGCTTTGGCAATCATTGTAAATGTGGTGGCTACATCCTTAAATCCTTCTTTTTTGGCTGTTTCTGCAAATTCAGGATACAGTATAGACCATTCTTCCTTTTCACCATCTGAGGCAGCTTGTAAGTTTTCAATTGTAGTTCCGGTTTTTCCGGCCGGATATGTTGCTGTGATTTCAAGCATACCTCCCTCAAGAAAAGAAAAGAAACGCTTGGCGTGTTGACGCTCCTGTTCTGCTGTTTCCAAAAAGATGCCGGCAATTTGTTCATAACCTTCTTTTTGAGCTTGTTTTGCTGCCAGTGTATAACGATTTCTGGCCTGTGATTCACCTGCGAAAGCTTTCAGTAGGTTTTTTTCAGTTTGTGTTCCTTTGATATTCATAGCTTGTTGTTTTTTGTTATGACATCAAAGGTAAAAATTATATGCAATGATAAAAATTTCTGAAGATTCTGTATCCTGTGTTATTCAGGCTAATGCCTGTAAAGGCAATAAGGTTCTGATTTCAAACAAAGAATAAGGCTGTCTTTTGGATTATTTTTGCCGGCTAAATACCATTCTGTATTTTCTTTTGAAACTTTCAGACTTATGTCATAATGTCTTGTCAGGTACATCTGTATGCTCCAGTTATTGTAATATAGGGTGTCCGGAACATTTATTATGGTGTTTTCCGGGACAACTTCACCAATGGCATGTACATCCTGAAGCATTCGTTCATGTCTGCTGGTTTGTCCGGCTTTTGTGCCTGTAACAATGATTGATGATGCGAAGAACAGCAGGGCTATTGCCATCAGGATAATTTTTGTTAGTTTGGTCATTTTTTGGATGAAATGCTGTATTACGGGAAGGCAAAAGATTGCTGCTGCGAGTGCAAAAAAAGGAAACGAAGGCAAAAGGTAGAACCCACGCTGGACGGATGTTAATACCAGTGGAATCGAGGCTGATAGTGCGATTAAAAGAAAAAAAGCTGACAACCTGGGATACGGTTGTGGAACAGCAAGCTTTTGAACCCGTTTTCTGAATAAAAGCAAAATCAAAACCACAACTAAAACGGGTGATAAGTTTACCAACAATGATTTTAAAATATAAAAACGTGATTCAACGGTTGGGTTTTCGGTTATCCTTTCTAACAGCCTTTCATTCAGATAAAAACTGAGACTTTCTTTTGCATCACCCCATTGTAAAATCAGCAGAAACCAAAGTCCCGTCAGCAGAATAAAACCCAATGTAGAAATGACATAAAAACGGATGTGTTTATCTTTAAAAACAATACCATACACAGGAATAATGACCAAGGGAAAAATGCCGGGAATTCCCTTGGACAGAAAGGCCGCAAACACTGAAAGGGATGCCGGTACAAAATACAGGTATTTGTGTTTGTTGTTTTTCAGGAATTTCAATAAACATAAGCATGCCAGCAGGTCAAACATCAACATGGTATTTTCAAGCAGGTTGTTTTGATAACACCAGCTTGTCAATGGAATCCAAATCCAAAACAAAACAGCTATCCACCAAAAATGATGCAATTCAGTCTGTTTAGGAAATAGTGTTTTCCATATCAAGATGATTAGTATGAGGGCAATGAGCAAGGTGAAGAAAGAATACAACCGTTCAGTGTAAATAGAATCTCCAAATAATTTAAAAAATGATGCCTGCACTGCATATCCCAGCGGAGGTTGTTCCATAAAGTGCGGGGATCCGGCTCTCCACCAGGTGTCACTCAGGTGAGGAAACCAAAAACTACCACGGCCATCGGCAAAGTTTTTGGCAATACAAGCATATTGTTGGCCGTCAAGAAACATCCCGTCCTGTATCAGGATGGGTAAAACCAGAATAATAACAAAAGCCAGGCTTATTATCTGAAACGGTAAATGTTTATTGATATTCATGCCCCAATAATTAGGTCAATTAAAAGTTGTGAAATTTTAAAATGTGAACGGGTGCGTTTTTTACTATGTTCAGCCACATTCAACCTAACAAAGGTAAGAATAAAATTACACAAGCATTGTTGTATGAATTATTTACGGATTTGTGTCATGTTCTCTGTTAAAAACTCCTTCTCGTTATCAGGAAGTTTAATATCCAGAAAACACAATGCTGCATCCAGTGTAGAGAAACATTTTACCGTTTTCCCTGATTTACGCGAGGTTTCCATGTATAAGTAAAAATAGGCGGTTTCGCCTGGCTTCGCTACAAGAATGGCTTCCTTTGAATTAGTAGGTTGGAGTTCATTGAGTTTATCACGAATACATTTTACTTCCTTGGAAATGTTTATGTTATCATTTTTCAAATCAATGGATGCATTACAAAAATCAATCTATCTATTGGGAATTGAACTCAGAGTTTTGTCAGCATATTGTGTCTCTATACACTTTAAAATGTCATTTTTTTCATAAGGTATAACTGTTTTTTTCTGTGTGCATTTAAAAAGAAAACACTTTATTTGTTATTTGTTATTACACAAAAGAAATGACTGAAAATTCAGGATGATTACAATATTTCTAAATTCCAGATAAAAAAATGAAATTTGATGGAGGTAATGAAATCATGGAAACAAAAAAACCGCCTCAACATTGGGGCGGTTTTTTAAGAATACTTTGTATGTATTGCAATTATTCCGCCTTTTTAACATCGATAGCATTCATGCCTTTACGACCCTCTGTTAGTTCAAAAGTTACTTCGTCGTCTTTATCAATTTCGTCAATAAGACCACTAACGTGTACAAAATACTCTTTTTCTGTTTCTACGTCTTTAATGAAACCATAACCTTTGGTCCGATTAAAGAATTTAACAATACCTTTGTTCATAATAAATACAATTAAAAATTAAAATTTAGTTCAAAGCAAAGGTATAACAAAATACAATACATACAACATTATTTTAAAAAACTTCAAAATAATTTAAAAATCAACAAGCAGATAATTAAAGTTTTAGATTTTATTTAAAAAATGAATCCTGGTGGATATACATTTATTTGCTGGTCCCAATAGGCAGTATGCTTGTAAAACCAGTTCATTACCGGCCATTGCTCCTTCATTAATTTGGGGTTGTCTTTTTGCCATTGTTCAAAGTTTTTCTTTAAAACAGAATCGTTTTCAAGCATTTGTTTTGCTTTTTGTTCCATGACATAAATTTCAGCGTATTCTTTTTGTTCAAAAATAGCGTTGAAATAGCCCCATTTTAACATGGATGACGATGCTTCAGGGTGCAAAAGATGCATAATGACTTTAGCATTTACTTGGTTGAGTGGGATGTAAACGGATTGAGCCGGGAAAGTTTTTGTGCCGAAAACGGAATCAAGTGTAAAGTCGTTTACCCGCATGGCGCCTTCATAGGGTGTGTTGGAAAAGGATACATCGTCGAAGGTATATTGCATAACCTTGAAATCAGCCTGCTGTAGAATCCGTTGGTATTCTATTTTGTGAATATCCAGCCTTTGTATTACTTCGCTCCATTCAGGAGGAATAATGATAGCCCTTGGAATTCTTACAAAATATTGAGCTTGTATGTCATCGTAAAATTTCATGCTGTAAACGGTGTCTTTGTCCTCATATTTATAGTATGTGCCATCGGTAATGTCCGATTTTTCTTTGGTGTAAGTTTTCCCATGAAATTCCACATACCTGTATTCATCTGTTGCTTCCCATTCAAGGGGGTAGGTGTTTTCTCTGAAATTCCTGGAGATTGTATAAGCGTCTGCAAGGTAGTTTACTTCTTTCAATGTATTGCTTTCCTTATTGAGGATTTTCATGGAATTAATCAGTGCTTCGTAGGTAGCCCATACACGGACTTCATAAGGTTTTAACATGTGGGTTTCAA
This sequence comes from Bacteroidales bacterium, assembly GCA_049975305.1. Lineage (GTDB taxonomy): Bacteria > Bacteroidota > Bacteroidia > Bacteroidales > ML635J-15 > JAQIBY01. The sequence goes on from JBNGDT010000026.1 coordinate 14,680, forward strand.
TTAAAAATCCGGGACGGTTTTTGATAGCGCAGTATCCCTGGGCAAGCATAGGACCAGACACCCAGGCTGTAAGGCCGCTTTCATGGTCATGCCAATTTCGGAAAGATACATAGCGGAAAATTGGGTACCCTGCTTCAGACATGGAATCTTTCAAAGGATGGAGGTATTTTTCTTTCATCCATTCCGTTTGTTCTTGTTCCATGTTGCCGTACACAGGTAAATCATAGGTGATGGCATACTGATAATCTGCCCCGTCGGTGGTGTGGCAGTCAATGAAAAAATCAGGCACCCATAAGTTGAATAATGCATGCCAGGCTTTCATTTCCGGGGATTCAGCGCGGAGGTAATCTCGATTTAAATTCAGATTTGTAGCGTTGGTGCGCCATCCCATTTCTTCCGGCCCATTTTGATTGATGCGGTTGTATGGTGACCTTCGCAAATAGCCATCGACATTAAATACAGGAATGAATAACACGCTTACATTGTCAAGCAGGAAGTTCAATTCGGGTTTCTGTAAAAGATCCCTGGCATACATTAAGCCGGCTGAAGTCCCATCGGGTTCGCCGGGATGAATGCTGGCCTGTATCAACAGTATCACACGGCCTGAATTGCGTATCAGTTGTGGTGATGTGAAGCCATCTTTATCAATCACAAGCAATGGTAAATCATGAAAACGGCCGGATTTTCCGAAAGAGCTGTAATTAATTTCATGGTGTAAATTATCCAATGCCTTGCAATAATTTACCACTTCTTCGTATGTGCCGCAAGCCTTATAATTAGACTTTTCAAACGGGGTAAGCGGTTCCTGTGCGTGCAGTTGATAAATCGCTGCCAATAAAATTAGTGTTGTTATGTGTTTCATCGTTGTTATTTTTTGCCAAAATACAAAATTCGTGTTTATGTGCAAGCAAAGGCTTTTTATAGTGGGAAAATTGTCATTATTTCAGGTATTGAGACAAGCCTTTTTTGTTGATGATTTTTATTTTGTTCCTGTCAGAGCGGATAATGTTTTCGGAATTCAGTTCCCTTATGGTTCTGCTTAACGATGGCCTGGTTATGCCAAACATATCTGCAATGTCCTGGTGTGTATGTGGAATGATGAATTCATCTGCCTTGGATTTTTGTACCTGTTCAAGCAAATAGTAAGCAACTTTCCCTTTGATGGAGTGTAATCCCAGTATTTTTAATTTTTGGGAAAGGTATTGAATGTTGTTTGCTATGATATCCAGATAATTGTTTAGAACAGACGGATTGGTTGCAAATAAATGAGACAGCGCATCTTTGGGAATCAACAGAATTTTTGTATCTTCTTTGGCGGTAATGGTGTAGGGGAGGGTATTGTTTTCCCCATATAACAACGATGGTGATACTGTACCGGGAGCAGTGATGTTATCAACAAGCAGTACATTTCCCTCGAAATCTGTAATCTCCAACGATACGCTTCCTTTTACCAATATCATCAACTGCCTGTATTCATCGCCTGCAAAAGAAAGAACGTCGTTTTTTTTGTAAGTTTTTGTCTGGTGGTGAATGCTTTTTATTGTTGTTCCTATGTCGTGATTGTTGAGGTTTCTGAAAAGAAAATTTTTACTCAACACATCGGTATAATTCAAGCAACAATAGCTGCATTTATTGTTGCATACCGGAATCGGTTCCGTTTTTCCAGGTATTTTTTCGCTTTGTAACATATGTTACGTATTTGGTGCAAATGTAGCTGTATTTTTACAAAGAATAATACGATAATGTTTAACTTAAAAAAGAAATTACTATGAAAATGTTTTGTTATCAATGTCAGGAAACAGTCAAAGGAACCGGCTGTACCATTGCAGGGGTCTGTGGTAAGAAGGATGACCTTGCCAATATGATGGACTTGCTGGTTTATGTTACCAAGGGGGTGTCGATTTACGCAGTGAAGGCCCGCGAGGTAGGGATTGAGACCCCAAAAGCCAATAAATTTGTGTTTGAGGCCTTGTTCAGTACCATTACCAATGCCAATTTTGATAAAGCGGCCATTGTTGCCAAAATCAAAGCGGGATTTGCTGTGCGCGACCAACTTAAAGCCAAACTTGATGCCGCAGGTGTAAAAACCGAAGGCCTGCATCCCTCAACCACTTGGTTCACTGAGGATGAAACTGAAATGGAACGCAAAAGCGAAAGTCCGGAAATTGGTGTGCTTGCCACAGAAAACGAGGATGTTCGCTCGCTGCGTGAGTTGCTGACTTACGGTGTAAAAGGTATTGCTGCCTACGCTGAGCATGCCTATAACCTGGGTGAGCAGAAAGAAGAGATTTTTGATTTCATGCAGAAAGCGCTCAAAGCCACCACCGAGGAACACAGCGCTGATGAACTCGTGGGTTTGGTGCTTGAATGTGGTAAATTTGGTGTGGATGTGATGGCTTTACTTGATAAGGCTAATACCGGAGCTTACGGGAACCCTGAAATGACAGAAGTGAATCTTGGTGTCAGGAATAATCCGGGTATCCTTATTTCAGGACACGACCTGAAAGACCTTGAGGAATTGCTGGAGCAGACCAAAGGGACTGGTGTTGACGTTTACACGCACAGCGAAATGTTGCCCGGACACTATTATCCGGCTTTCAAAAAACACGAGCATTTCGTGGGTAACTATGGTAACGCATGGTGGAAACAAAAAGAAGAATTTGAATCATTCAATGGCCCCATTCTTTTTACCACCAACTGCATTGTGCCTCCCACGAAAAAAGCGACTTACACCGGCCGCATTTACACCACAGGTTCATCAGGCCTTGCAGGTGCAACTCACATTCCCAATAGGGCAGATGGCAAAGCCAAAGATTTTTCTAAAATCATCGAGCATGCCAAAAAATGTGAAGCGCCGAAAGAAATTGAAACGGGTACCATTGTAGGTGGATTTGCTCACAACCAGGTGATACAGCTTGCTGACAAAGTGGTGGATGCTGTTAAATCCGGCGCCATCAAAAAATTCTTTGTCATGGCAGGTTGCGATGGCCGCATGAAAGATCGTGAATATTACACTGAGTTTGCAGAAAAGTTACCCAAAGATACAGTAATTCTAACCGCCGGATGTGCAAAATACCGCTACAATAAATTGAAATTAGGCGATATTGGTGGTATTCCGCGTGTACTTGATGCCGGCCAGTGCAATGATTCTTATTCTCTTGCTGTGATTGCCCTGAAACTCAAGGAAGTGTTCAAACTCAATGATATTAACGAGCTTCCGATTGCATATAACATTGCGTGGTATGAAC
>JBNGDT010000027.1:0-3991 GCA_049975305.1 Bacteroidales bacterium
TGTTTGAACGGCAAAGATAAATAATTTAGGTGAAAGATTGAGTATTCATTTTAATTAATTAATGATTAGTTACAGTTTTTTTTAAATTTGTGCTTTATCAATGTCTGATATTATGTATGAAGCTTTAAAACTTATGGATCAGACAAAGCTGAATTTCAGTCAGGATGGTCTGTTAATCCTCAATATTACAATTGCTTTTATAATGTTTGGCGTGGCCCTAAAAATCACACCGGAAAGTTTTAAAACATTGGTAGTAAAACCGAAAACTACCATTGTTGGGGTGGGATCTCAATTTGTTTTATTACCAGCGGTAACCTTTGGACTGGTTATGTTACTAAATGCATTTCATTTGATTACTCCGGGAGTTGGACTTGGGATGTTGCTGGTAGCAAGTTGCCCCGGAGGCAATGTTTCCAACTTTATATCATCTTATGCAAACGGAAACGCTGCCTTGTCGGTTGGCTTAACGGCCATAGCTACCATTGGTGCTATTTTTATCACCCCTCTGAATTTTGCCTTTTATGGTGGCATGTTTGCAGCCAGGTCACCATTGCTGGTACCCATTGAAATTGACCCGGTGGAAATGTTTAAAACAGTAGTTTTGTTGCTGGGAATCCCCATCATATTGGGAATGGGTTTTGCATGGAAATTTCCAAAAATTACAGCAAAAATACTCAAACCCATTCAGAACCTGTCTGTTGTTTTTTTCATGGGCATGGTTGTCATTATGTTTGTAAACAACCTTGAGCATTTTCTAAACTATATGGTTTGGATAGTGCTGATTGTTTTTTTACACAATTTACTGGCATTCAGCACGGGATACAGTGTTGCATCCATTTTTAAAGTTTCAAAGCGCAACCGCCGTACCATATCTATTGAAACAGGCATACAAAATTCAGGTCTTGGGCTGGTATTGATTTTCAACCCTGCAATATTCCCGGAGACACTGGATACAGGCGGCATGTCAATTGTAACAGCCTGGTGGGGTATTTGGCATATCATTGCAGGTTTGGTAATAGCCAGGATATGGCGTAATTATGCATACACAGATGAAGCGTAAAACAATCAGACATATCACATCTTATTCATGGTCGTATCGCATTGCCAGTATTTTTGTGGAATTAATGCACCGTATTTTTTATCGCAAAATTGTGGTTGAAGGCAAAAATAACATTCCAAAAGATGCCTCAATTGTATATGCTCCCAATCATCAAAATGCACTGATGGACCCACTGGCCATTGTTTTTACAGCGCATCAACAAGTCGTATTCCTTGCCAGGGCTGACATTTTCCATATTCCTCTTTTGCCGGGATTTTTCCGGTGGTTGAAAATACTGCCCGTTTATCGTATTCGCGATGGTAAAGAAAACCTATCCAACAATGAAGACAGTTTTGATGCAGCCATCAAAGTACTTGAACACAAACGGCAACTTAGCTTGTTTCCTGAAGCAGCGCACAGCAACAAAAGGCATTTACTCAGCTACAAAAAAGGCATTCCACGCATTGTGTTTCAGGCTGAAGAAAAACACAATTTTCAGCTTGGAATTAAGATTGTACCGGTAGGCATATATTATAGCAAATATAATACATTCCGGAATATTTTACATGTACGCTACGGTAAACCTATTGATGTAAGGACATACAAACAGCAATACAAAGACAATCCCGGCAAAGCCATGATTCAATTGCGTGATGATATGAAACATGCTACTGAACCACTGGTAATCAATATTCGAAAGCTAAATTTTTATGATCTCTATGAATCGGCAAGAACCATGTACGTAAAAAACATGATAAAAAAAATGAAGATTGGGAAAATCAATCATAAAAATAAATTCATTGCCGATAAAATGACTATCCGTATGCTTGATAAATTCTCTGATAACTATCCTGACAAAATGGAAGAATTCATGCATAAAATGGATAAATACAGGAAAATCAGAAACACATATAAACTCTCTGACCAATCCATCAGCAAAGAAAAAATCAATATTTTCAGATTGATATGGAACATATTGCTCCTCATTATTTTTTCTCCTGTTTTTCTGTATGGTTTTATCAATAATATTTTGCTATATATTGTGCCCAAAATACTGGTAATGAAAGTAAAAGACAAACAATTTCATTCTTCCATCAAATTTCTTTGGGCATTGTTCATGATAATACCCATATACCTGGGGCAAACTGCCATCGTTTGGGCTATTACCGATAAACTTTGGGTGGCATTATTATACTTGGTATCCATAGGCATAACCGGCATGGCTGCACAATTGTATATCGAATGGCTCGCCCTGATTAGAGGTGATTTTAGGTTATATCAACTTAATCAAACAAATAAAAAAATATTTAAACGGATTAAAGACTTACACAGCGAATTATTGTCATACATGGATTTTATCATAGATAGTCAAAGTACTACGTTTCAAAACTCAAACACCAGACCCGGATAAACCGGGAAGCTAATAATCCCAAATTTTTAGCTTTGAATTTTTTGCCAAAAATTACACGAATATTTTTGATAAGATACTGACATTCATCCCGTGTTATCAACAATCAGTGAGTTCAATAACACGCTCCCGCACTGTTTTAATATCGTGGATGTCTTCTATGGCACAGCCTGCCACCCAAACGCTTTTATAGGTAGCATCAAACGCAGCACGCCTGAGCATGTGCATTCCCCGTTTCATGGCAAGTCCTTTAAGAAACCGGCGTAAAGTTTTATGACGATACAAAAACCAAGTTAACCAATTGTTTTCCAATCCTGTTTTTTGAACATAAGCTGTATTGATAACATGCAAGGGAGCTCCCGACAATTTTTTTGTGGTAACGATGTCATCAGCTCCGTATTTAACCAGGGCTTCTTTGTATTCATCAGACACAGGGGATTCTCTCGTGGCAAGAAACAAGGTGCCAACGGAAACCCCGGCCGCACCTAATGACATAATTTCCTTATACACATTGCAATTACTAACGCCACCGGCATAAATTACCGGAACATCAAAATCAGCAAGCAATGCAGAAAGGAAGGTTTTTCCCTCCATTTTTCCCGGATGTCCGCCTGCGTATTTGTTTACTGCAATAAGCGCATCTGCACCTTGTGCTACAACCTTTTGCGCATAATCCATATCCGTGACATCACAAAACACAAGAATTCCAGATTCGTGACACATATCTATAGCTTTGCCCGGATTGCCTAAAGAGGTAATGATAAAATCAACATCATTACTGACACAAACACGCAGCTCTTCTTCATACCTCCGGTTGGATTTATTGGCAATGATGTTTACCCCAACAGGCTTGTTTGTTTTTGATTTCATTGATTTCAAAGCATTGTTCAGGGCTTCAGATGTGCGATAATTGGCTGCAGGAAAAGCTGCTGTAATGCCATTTTCCAAGCCGGCCAATATCATGCTTTCATTTGATACCAAAAACATGGGCGCCATTAAAATAGGATGCTCAATACCCAATAATTCTGTTAGCTTTTTTGCCATGTTTCAAAAATACAGATTGTATGGATGACTTACAAATATGAACAATTCCCTGATGTTTTTCACGGACACAGGAAAACAATTTGTAACTTGCATCCATTAAAACGATACAGAAGATGTTTATGCGTAATTGGTTGATACTGTTAAGCGTTGTTGTTCTGACTGGAACACAAAGCCATGCCCAGGAATTATCTGAAACAGAAAAAATATGCACTCTGGAAGCTGTGCTTGGGGAAAATTCCGGGTTGGTATGGCTAAACGGTCAATTGTGGACCCACAACGATTCAGGAAACAGCAATGAATTGTTTTGTGTGGATACTGCCGATTGCAGTGTGTTGAGAACCGTGGAAATCTCTAATGCCGTCAATACCGACTGGGAAGATATATGTGCAGACGAGGATTATGTGTATGTCGGTGATTTCGGGAACAACAACGGCGATCGCACTGACCTTTGTATTTATAAAATATCCCGGGATTTCACATGGCATGATTCTATAGACCAT
>JBNGDT010000027.1:4001-4264 GCA_049975305.1 Bacteroidales bacterium
CACATTTCACTACCCCAACCAACAACAATTTGAATGGGATAACTATTCCACCAATTTCGACTGCGAAGCCATCATTGCCAAGGGGGATTCTCTTTACCTGTTCAGTAAAAACTGGGGGAATTTAAAAACTTACCTGTACGCCTTACCCAAAGTTCCGGGTGAATACCCCGCCACATTAAAGGACAGTTTCAATGTCCAGGGCCTCGTTACCGGAGCAGCCATTGACACGGTTGAAAATCAAATTACCCTGATTGGATATAACC
>JBNGDT010000027.1:4274-9193 GCA_049975305.1 Bacteroidales bacterium
TTACTGGACTCATACCAGGGAAATTGTTTTTTCAACGGGAATGTGACGAAATTAAAACCCGGCCTGACATTACATCAAACCGAAGGCATTGCACTCAATAATGGCAACATTGTGCTGTCCAATGAAACCTTCGGTTCAAAACCAGCCGCTTTGTACCGGACATCTCTTGTGTATGATTACAATGAACCCATTTTATCAACAGAAATCACCCCGGGATTTTATCCCAACCCTGCAGAAAATTCTTTTCAAGTCATTAACTGCAAGGCTTTCGACCGGTTAACCATTAAAAACATCCGGGGACGTATCATGTTTGAAACAGACCTCCAAAGTGACAGCATACGACTTCCCCTTTACCACTTACAACCAGGCTCCTACATTATTGAACTCAGGGGCAACAACACATCGTTTGCAGATATTTTGATTGTGGAGTAACGACACACCATCAGTAAAAATATGATACCCGTATCATTCCATAAGTTTGATACAGTTTTATTTCTTTTCCCTGATTAAGCTCTGCATAGTACTGATCTCTGTAATATGGTGTCAATGCACGTGAGCCTTCAACCGTGATTAGTAAATTGCTATTGACATAAAAACTGCCACCCAGTATTATGCCTGTTTCAAACGGGTTGATCTCCTCAAAGGCATTGCTGGTTTCTACCACATCATCAATTATACTTCCCTCTCCTATTTGCACCGTTGCCGTGGATTCATCTTTCCCGGCCATAAGCCAGGAACCATAAATCCCGACTTGCATACTACTCCATGCATTCATTTTCCAGTGCAGTGGAATACGGATATCCAGGGAATGTATCCTGGACTTTCCTTCTATATGCGCTGTGTAATAGGTTGGGATGTTAACGTAGTTTCCATCATTAGTTATATCTACTGACACCACTGTATCATTTTTTTGAATGGTTCCATAGTGAAACTGTTTGAAAGCATACAATAAAGCAGGTTGCAGAGATATGGAATGGCTTAAGGGGATGCGATACTCCAGGCCGGCAACAACGCCTGGCACACCGTTGCCAAATGCCGATGTATCCATTTCAGTTGGGATGGCACCACCATAATTGACACCAATGGTAAAACCTCCCAGGCTGTCCGTTTGTGATAATACCGGCATTGCCAATATCAAACCAAGCAAATATATGAGGACATATTTACTCATCGTTTGAAAACACCAATTCAACATCATCAATGGATAAAGTACTGCCCGGGTGCCCCATAAATTCCTGTCCCGAAACACTGGTAAGAAACAACACATTGATGGTATCGGGCTCCAGGCCGGGCAGGTAATACGTGTAAGTCATTTCAAAAAGCTGGTAGTCAGGAATGCTGTCAGTGATGCTAATATCAGCCTCTGCAATTGTATCCCGTTGATCTGTTTCAGTATTATACCGCGTAAGGTTAGTGTAAAAAATTGCTGTATCCTGTGTTGCAGGGTCATAGGTAAAATACCCCCGGAGCACATCCGGTTTTTGCGTAAAAGGTCGCCCCAGCATGAGGTTTTCTGATATTGGTTGATCAGGGTCAAAGTATCCGGCTGCAATGATGCCGGGAATGATTAGTTCATCACCCCAATTGATGGTTTCAAGCCTCACCGCAAAATTACCAGTGTGGGCATTGTCTGTTTTTGTCATCGTAAGGGGGCTACCCAGTGTTTTCAACATGTTAAGCGACCCCCACCATTCACTGGCCGGGACCTCATAAGACACCTCCCCTTCGGTGTGAACTTTCCACTCTTCAAAATCGCCATCAGAAAGGGCCTCAATGTTTACATTGTCGCTGTTATCAGTGTTGTCATTGCTGTCATTTTCTTCTGCATCTTCACAGGCAAACATGCCTGCCAAGATGACAATTAAAATTGCATTAATGAAGGTATATAATCCGGCTTTCATCATTATCTTTAGTTATAATGTTCAATATGTAAGCTGCTTTTGGCAGTGCACTTAAATCCAAATGATGCAGGGTACTTTTTGTTTGTGATGATTTAATTAGCTTTCCATCCATGGAAAAAATGTTAATGTGTGCATTTGACCGGGTTTTTATATGTATGGTACCGGAAGATGGGTTTGGATAAACAGCCATGGCTTCTCCAAACAAGTTGATTATCTGCCCTGTGGGCATTTCAATGGATATATCATCTATAAACATCTGAGATTCTGGCACCGGGGCTTCAAAATCGGTAGAAAGGACTGTTAGCTGAAGTGAGTCCGGTGTTTCGGTGCTGTTGTACTGAAAATCAGTTTCAAAAAAAGTATATTCTGAAACGGTATCGGTACCATAAAACTCTGCAATCCCCACAGTGTCACTGATTTCACTTCCATTGTATTTCAACAATAAAGCGCCAACTAAACATTTATCAGTGGAGTTTGCGGGTGTATATTTGTAATACCCGCTGATTTTTTCAGGCCTGTATGGGAAATATGTCCCTCCAAACAATTCTGCATTTTGAGAAAAGAGATCAAATTCAAACCTGCCTGTGGTCAGAAATCCGGGCGAAACAAAATCAAGCAACAGGTTTTTGGCGGTTAATTTAACAGCCCAGTTTCCTGAATGTACAATGTCAGTTTTTTCCAGGGTAAGGGTGTTTTCCCATTGAGCTGATGCTTCATTGCTGGTTTCAAACCCCTCGGGTATTTCATACTCCCCTTCAATTACCCAATTTTCAAAATCGCTGTTCTGAATTTCCTGACCTGTTACAGGGTTGAATAACAGAAAAGTAATTATCAATGAATAAATTTCTTTCATATTATGTAAATATAATTATGTAAATATAAGTATATAAATTGTAACAAAAAAATAAAAAAAATGTTTTCCCATTGATGATGATTTTTTTTCAATGGTAAAATGCCGTGGGAACTAAGCAGTACAAAACAAAAATATCTGACCAGGATAAAATAACGAAATTCTTGTTTTGTTGTTTGTGGATGCATTGCTTTTGCTATCTTTGTCAATTAATAAATTTTCTTTATGGCGAAACCTTTCATATTGATATCAAATGATGACGGGCCTGATGCACGCGGCCTGCACAGCCTGATTAAAGTAGCAAAAGAATTTGGCAATATTGTGGTGGTTGTGCCGGAAGACGGGCAAAGCGGCAAATCTCATAGCATTACTGTAAAACATCCTTTACGTGTACGCAAGATTCCCCGTAATGATGATGTGCTGTTTTATGTGGTTTCCGGCACTCCCGTTGATTGCCTTAAAATTGCGCTTGACCAATTGCTTGACAAAAAACCCGACATGGTGCTTTCAGGCATCAATCACGGGTCAAATTCAGCCGTTTCAGTGATGTATTCAGGAACCATGGGTGTGGTACTTGAAGCCGGAATTCACCGCATTCCTGCTGTCGGTTTTTCATTGCTTAATCATGCTCCCGATGCAGATTTCACCTTGTCTGAAAAAATAATCAGGATGGTAGTTCCGAAAATCATGGAAAACTCATTGCCCGAAATGGTTGTGCTCAATGTCAATATTCCTGATATCAAACCTGAAGATTTCAAAGGCATTGAAGTATGCCGACAAACATTTGGTGTATGGCAGGGTGAGTTTGAAAAATGCCAGGATCCTTCGGGAAATCCATATTACTGGCTTACCGGGCACTTTGAAAACAATGAGAATGGCACACCAAATACAGATGAATATGTATTAAAACAAAACAAAGCCAGTATTGTACCTGTTAAACCTGATTTAACAGATTTTAATAGTTTGCAAATTATGTCAAAGTGGTCATTTAACGATTAAAAACAATGAGTAACAATGAGTGAAAAAGAAGTCAATCCCAAAAGGAAATTCAATAAAATATGGCTTGGATTGTTGATAGGCCTAATATTACCGGTTTTGGTGGTATTTGTATTTTACCTTATAAAATCCAGACCTGGAGTAGATTTTGTTGAATACATCACATACCTGAAAAAAACAGGCACGTTTCTTCCTATTTTCAGCCTAGCTACAGTATCCAATTTGCTTCCATTTTATCTTTTTAATTATTTACACTATTTATATTCCAGCCGCGGCGTGTTGATTTCTGTATTTTTGTACGTTATCTTTGTCGTGATTGTAAAATTTGCTTGACACGCTGCCTATGAAATATTATATCATTGCCGGAGAAGCCTCAGGAGACCTTCACGGATCCAATTTGGTCAAAGAGCTAAAAATAGTTGATCCTGAAGCAGAAATCATGGCATGGGGTGGTGAGAAAATGCAACAGGCAGGTGCAAAATTAAGGATGCATTACAAACATCTCGCCTTCATGGGGTTTGTTGAAGTACTGGCACACCTGGGAAACATAAGAAATAATTTTAAGTTTGCCAAAAAGGATATTATCAACTTCCAGCCGGATGTGTTAATTACCATTGATTTTCCGGGATTTAACCTGCGCATGGCAAAATGGGCTCATAAAAACGGTTTTAAAACCTTTCATTACATCTCCCCCACCCTTTGGGCATGGAATAAAAAAAGGGTGTATCACATACGCAAATACGTTGACAAATTGTTTGTAATATTGCCTTTTGAACCAGATTTTTACAAGGGTTTTGACATGAATGTGGAATATGAAGGCAATCCGCTTCTGGATACTGTACATCAATTTGAGCCACTGCCTGAAACTGTTTTCAGAAGCCAATATAACCTCTCAGATAAGCCTATTGTAGCTATTTTGCCGGGGAGCAGGAAACAAGAAATATCCAGAATCCTACCTATGATGTTGGAAATTGCATCTAAACATACGGATTATGAATACCTTGTGGCCGGGGCCCCTTCTATTGACAAGGATTTTTATCACAAATACACCAAAAATTACCCTCAGATTAAAGTACTGCACAACAACACATACGATATTTTAGATAAAGCCGTTGCCGGCATGATTACCAGTGGAACAGCAACATTAGAAGCCGCCTTGTTTAATGTACCCC
>JBNGDT010000027.1:9203-13224 GCA_049975305.1 Bacteroidales bacterium
CCAGGTGGTTTGCTATAAATCAAACTGCGTGTCATTCAATATCGCCAGGATGATTGTCAGAGTACGCCAGATCAACCTTGTCAATCTGATCATGCAGGAAAATATCGTTACAGAATTGATTCAGCATTTGATGACTCCTGCTGCCCTGAACAGTGAATTTGAAGCCATCCTGCCGGGTCATGAAAAACATGATGTGGTGTTGAATAAATACCATGAACTCCGTAAAAAAATAGGAGTAAAAGGCGTATCAACACGAATTGCACAAAAAATGTATAAAGCCCTACAATAATGTACATCCGGCATTACATCATCATGTTGCTTTTTGTCTGTGTTGCCAACCATGGGATTTCACAAAATGTGCGGGTTGCCCTGTTTTATCATGACCAATCAGATGGATTTATCGTCACAACACAAAAAAAAGGATATCAATTGGTTGTTGGTGATTCTGTGATTATGCAATTACCATCAATGACAAATCTTCTCGTACACAAAAAAGACAGCCTGGTACAGGTAAAAACGGACAACCTGGAGTTTTCCGGGTACTACATTCAGCTTGTATCAGACAGCACTTCCGGCTTTTTTATCAATACTATACACTCAGAAAAGCAAGCAAGGGTTTATACCGGCGATCTTGAATTTTATAACGATATGGGCGTATTGCGTGCCATCAATATTGTTCCGCTTGAAGTATATGTGGCTGCTACCGTAGAAGCCGAAGGTGGGTACAATGCTCATCCGGAATATTACAAAACACAAGCCGTGTTGTGCCGGACGTATGCCCTGCGAAATTTGCACAAACATGAAGCCGAAGGATTCAATTTATGTGACGGGGTGCATTGCCAGGTATATCCGTCAAAAGCCATGGATACCACTATCATTAAAGCAACAAAGAAAACGGCCGGGAATGCCATCATTGACAGCAGCTTTCAACTGATTAATGCGGTGTATCATTCCAACAGCGGGGGGATAACAGCCAACTCAGAAGATGTGTGGTTATCGCAACTGCCGTATTTGGTTTCTGTGGAAGACACCTTCAGCCTGACAGGCAAACACGCTACATGGGAACGACGTATTACAATGACAGAATGGCGTATTTTTCTTGAAAACAATGGTGTCAACACATCTGAAATGAAAGATGATGAACTCAGGCATAAGCTCAAAACACGCATTCCTGCGATAAAATATGGAACAATCAGCATTCCTGTCCAGGAAATACGAGAATATTTTTCACTAAAATCAGCATTTTTTGATGTGGATGTGGATGGTGAACACATTGTATTGTCCGGAAAAGGATATGGACATGGTGTTGGATTAAGCCAGGAAGGCGCTATGCACATGGCAGAAAATGGCTACACCTATGAAGAAATTATTGCACATTATTATTCAGGCACCATTGTGGTAAACCTTAAATTGCTGGATATTTTCAGGGGATTAGATAAAATCCATTGATAAAACCTGCACGGCCGTATGTATCAACAAGCCGCAAAAAATCATTTTGAGTGCTTTCCTGAAGTGATTCTCCTGTGAGCGCCACAGGAGCCACCTTCTTCCGCTGATGCACATCTGATACCAAGTTTTCTCATGTTTTTGTTGGCACCGATATGGGTGGATGGAAATCTTTTCTTTTTGCTGAAAAACACCTGTACTCCCAGGCCGACAACAGACAAGCCCACAAAAACAATGGCGATTATGATTAATTTCAGTATCATGATTCAAAGATAAAACAAAAAAAAAATTAAAGTTTTGTTACAGGCAGTTTTTTTCCAAAAACACGCAAAATTAAAAACAACATACCGATACCAATGGCATAACAAAGGTAAACCGGAACTCCGTAAGCTGCCGGAATGGTTCCCAGCAACACAGCAACCACACCTACCGTAAACGCATAAGGCATTTGTGTTCTGACATGCTGAATATGATCACTGCCGGCAGCCAGTGATGATAAAATGGTAGTATCCGAAATCGGAGAACAATGGTCTCCCATAACAGACCCCGCTATCACTGTGGAAACAACATTGTTGAATAGCATCATACTGGTGGCATGGTTCAGGCCGTAGTTCATAAACATAAGGCAGCTTGATGGTAATATCAGTGGATACATGATGGCCATAGTGCCCCAGCTTGAACCTGTACTAAAGGCTATTAAGGCGGAAAACAAGAAACTCAGAGCAGGGATAAAATACGGAGATACGGATAAATTATCCATAATCTGACTAATAAAAGCAGCGGTATGTAAGTCTTCCGTCAGCTGTGCCAGTGCCCAGGCGAAGGTAAGTATCAAAATGGCATTGAGCATGGTTTGAAATCCGCCAACCATGGCTTCAATTGTTTTTCTCAGGTTCATGAGTTTTTGTGAAATCGTAAGTATTACAGCAACAATTACAGCAGCAAAGGATGACCACAACAGGGATTTGAAGGAATCCGCCTGGCCTATGGTTTGTGATAGTTTGGTTCCGAACCCCATGTCAGGATTGTTCCATAAAGATGCATCCCAACCACTATACAACAAACCCGCAAGGGTGCCAAAAACAATGACCAAAACAGGAACCAGGGCGTTAAATCCCGGACTTTTGGGATTTTCATACACCTGGGAGCCTTCTTTAATTTCTGGTAATTGCCTGGATTTTAGTTCAACACTGTACATCGGGCCATATTCACGGCGCATCATAATAACAAAAAACACAAATATCAATGCCATGATTGGATAAAATGAATACTTTATGGATGCGAAAAACACAGCATAAGGATTTGTATCAAGACCAATGGTTTCAATGCCATTCTGAATATAGCTCAATTCTGCCCCAATCCATGTGGTAATAAAAGCAATGGAAGCAACAGGTGCAGCTGTACTGTCAACAATATAGGCCAGTTTCTCCCGTGAAATACGAAGTTTGTCAATGACATTACGCATTGTATTGCCCACAATCAGGGTGTTGGCGTAATCATCAAAAAACACAGCAAATCCCATAAACCAGGTCACCAGCTGCCCGGAACGTGATGAATCAGCTTTCCGCGACATCACTTCAACCACACCACGCATGCCCCCGTTTTTTCTGATGATACCCACCATGCCACCAATCAGCATAGAAAACACAATGATAGCAATATGGTCAGGGGTGTTCAGTGCAGAAATGATATAGGTATCAATCAATCGCAAAAATGCATAAAACAAGGCCTTAAAAAATCCAACCCCCTGGTGAATACTTATAATCAGCGTTCCGCTAAATATTCCCAGTATCAAAGCTGAAAACACTTCTTTGAACAAGAGGGCAAACAAGATGGCGATCAGTGGCGGAATGATACTCATCCATAAAGGAACGGGTTTTACACTACGTTCAACAACCTGGTGGCAACAAGTGATTTTTAGATTCTCATTTTTTTTGAATGTCTTTGTAAAATTAGCATGTCCTTCAGTAAACTGCAATTCTATGCTCTTCTCGTTAACGTTTACAGGAAGCGTTGAAGTATAATTATGCATTAAATGTTGGTCTTTGTACAGAGCAATTCCAACCTTCACGTCGGTGTTTTCTACGATTAATGCAGGGATATCAATTGCAATGCTGTCAGGACGGGGGGATTCATGTGCTTTCAATGGTTGAAACAGGATTAAAACCATTGAAAGCAAAATCAATATATTCCTGTATTTCAATGCCATATTCATACAGCATTCAGGTTTTTAACACTGCTAATAACTGGGTTTTTCCCATGTGTGTTATTTTTTTTTCAGCGATGATTACCATGCCGCTGTTTTCAAGTTTATGTCGTAGTTTTTTAAAAGTATAAAAACGGATGTATGGAATCAATTTGAATGTACGTGCCAGGAAAACACGGAGAGTGGTCAACAATCCCCATGCACTTCTGATGGTTCCATAGCAATTGGTTGATGTAATCACAAGTCCATTTGGCCGGGTTAATCGTTTGGCTTCCAGGAGCAACACATCAGGTGTTTTTGTGTGTTCCAGTACATGGCATAATAACACGTTATCAGCTGCATGGTTAGTTAAGCTGGTATTATGCATAT
>JBNGDT010000027.1:13234-17609 GCA_049975305.1 Bacteroidales bacterium
TTTTTACCCTTTGCCAGGCTTATCATCCCGGCAGAGATATCAATACCAAGATAGGAGGAAACTTTATCCAGCAACACTTCTCCCATAATACCGGTTCCACAACCAAGGTCTATTACTTGAGCATTGTCTTCTACCACTTTTTTCATAAATTCAAGGCAGGATATATACGAAGGACTGTTTTTGTTGAGAGCCATTTTTTCGTATCGATACGCCATTTTATCCCAGTATCTGCGACTGTATGGATTATTTTGACTCATTGTATCCCCGGTTAAAACCTGTAAATTTATCAACCATAACTTTCATCACACTCACCCCTTTTATGACATAAACAGTGTAGCTAAAACACCGTCCTGTGTATTGTTTCATAATTTCATTCA
Source organism: Bacteroidales bacterium (assembly GCA_049975305.1). Taxonomy (GTDB): domain Bacteria; phylum Bacteroidota; class Bacteroidia; order Bacteroidales; family ML635J-15; genus JAQIBY01. The sequence goes on from JBNGDT010000027.1 coordinate 13,612, forward strand.
TACCTTTGCTTTTCGGATGATATATTCGATAATAGCCTGATCTTCAATCAAAAAATTTTTTATCTAACAAATTTTATTTTGCCTAAAAGTAATAAAAATTATCAATAAATTGAAATAATACAAGTTTTTCAATTCTTAACAATCAACTGATGAAAACTTCATTTTATACCACCGGATATCCTCGCATAAAAACCTTAATTTTGCATAAATATTCAGACCAAGATGAAACATACACTAATATGCTTTTGCTTTTTTCTCTGCATCCTAACGGTGCCGGGGATTGCACAAAATTACCAACTGCCATCCGGTCATCCACGCCTTGTTGTGGGCATAATCATTGACGGTCTTGGTTATGATGATGTGCAGAAAAACCTGGATTTAATGCATGAAAACGGCATGAAAAAACTCATGAAACAAGGATCATTTTGCAAAAATGCCCGGTATAATTATATGTTTACACAAAGAGCTCCCGGCTATGCTACCATTGTTACAGGGTCTGAACCTTCATGGCATGGTATTGTATCGGATTTCTGGTACGAGACCTTAAAAGAAGAAGGCGTTCATGCCGTGCAAAACAGCGATTATTATCCGGTAGGCACTGTTAACAAGGACAATGCATGTTCTCCTGAGCGTTTGACATCAGAAACATTCAGCGATGCCATAAAAATGTATTTTCAGAACCAGTCCAAAGTGTACAGCATATCGCTTGATGCTACGGCAGCAGTATTAAATGGAGGGTTTAAAGCCGATGCCGCCTACTGGGTTGATGATTTTACCGGGAATTTTGTCAGCAGCTCGTATTACATGGAGCAATTGCCCGGATGGGTAAAGATATTCAATGAGAACAAATACCCTGACATATACTTTGAGCGTACATGGGAACCACTTGACAGTTTGTCAGCTTATATACATTCACGTCCTGACTCCAATGCATTTGAATATGGTTTCGATGCGGAATATAAAACCTTTCCTTTTGTTTATAAAGAGATAAAATCTCACTATACAGGAAAAAGTTTCATTAAGATGATTCCGGAAGGCAATACCATGACCACAGACTTTGCAGTGCATTGCCTGATACAAGAAGAATTGGGAACGGATGAAGTGCCCGATGTATTAATGGTAAATTATCATGTTGGCGAGAACATTGGTAAATATTTTGGTCCCGACTCCAAACAAATGCAGGACCTTATTCTCCGGTTGGATAAGGAGATTGCTCATTTGGTAGAAGTAATTGAAGATCGTGTTGGAAAAAATTCCACTTTATTTTTCCTGACATCACCCAGTGGATTTGCGAGTAATCCGGAATACCGGAAAAAAGAAAAACTTCCCGGCGGCACATTTAAACACCATTATTTGATGGCACTTTTGAAATCCTACCTGAACATTCAATATGGAAAGGGGGACTGGATCAGGGATTACCACAATCAACAAATATACTTGAACCGCACACTTATTGAGGATGCCGGCCTTGATCTTGCAGAAGTCCAAAACAAGGTGGCGCAATTTGTACTTTCCACTCCCGGGGTAGCTAATGTGCTGACAGCAACCAACCTTCAACAGACAGATTATACCTCAGGTATCTTTATAAAAATGCAAAATTCGTATCATCAAAAACGCTCTGGCGACGTTATGATCGCTTTAAAGCCAGGATGGATAAAAGACATTAGTTATACCGCAGACCATAATACCTGTTATGATTACGATGCACATGTGCCGTTGATGTTTTACGGATGGATAATAAAAAAGGGGGAAATATCTCAACCTGTGAATATTACAGGCATCATCCCTGTGATATGCGATATGATGAATATACCGGGACCAGCTTCTGTTGGAAATGAAACAATTGAAGGAATTACTCGTTAATAGTTATATGATTTGTGTTTAATTTAAATTTTATATCTTTATTGTAGATTTTATTTAATTAAAAACAGAAAGTTATGAAAACGAAAGCTGTACTATTTTTATGTATTTCATTGTTTGTTGTGAACCAGTCTATCGCACAGGACGAATCTGAATCCGTTGTTGTCAATGACAGCACTGTTGCAGATACTATTTGGCAAGGCGATTATATCGGACTGAATGTCTATCCTGCTTTTGGCATGGTTGGCGGAGGTATTTTACCTTCCACAAAAATATTTCTACAATACAAGCACAACTGGGAAAAATCAAGCCTTCGGTTCAGTGCCAATTACATTAACTTTAATTCACGGGATGAGCGCCTGGATATTGTTCATGTGGGTGACAAAAATGTGCTTTTACGGCAATATAACAACAATATTTTTACTTTGGACATGCGCATTGGTTACGAACGTTATATGCCGTTTGATGGTTTTAAATTCCATTATGGTATTGGCGCCATTGGCGGATACCATCATTACGGAAAATCTTATTATCATTATGAACAATCTTTCGACGAATATCCCATAAAAGGCATTATCCGACCATACGAACAAAAATCCCTTGGATGGTATCGCGCGGATATGTTTAAGGTGGGTGCGGATTTTTCATTGGGAGTTGATATACTGTTATCTGATAATGTTGTTGTTACTGTTCAATACAGTCCTGAACTTGCTTATTATATGTTTTTGGATAGTGAAGAAGAAGATGATGATGCAAACGTTTTTGACGAGGACATTGTGGAAGACTACATGGATTTCCGTGCTGATTACATTGATTTGATTCTAAGTGTAAAATTTTAATGAATTAAAATACATTGACGTATTTACGAAGGTGTATAAAAACAGTAAAGGGGATCATCGTTGAGATGTCCCCTTTTTACATTGCATTGCCGTAGCGTTGCAATGTGCCAAGTTACAGTTATTGTGCCCGTTCAGCTTTTTTGACACACCATGAAGGTCATCAACATTACTGAACCTGAACCGGCGTTGTGGGTGTTGCCACCTTTTTGTCCGGTTTTTGTCCTCCCGAAGCCATCCGGGCGTTAGCCCTTCCGTTTCGCATTGGCTTTCAACAGTGTTACCTGTTGGTTGCCTCTGCGCTTCGGGTGCCGGCTTAAACTGCGATCAGGAACTTAATCCTTCCTGCTGTTTTTACCGGAGCGAGCAGCCTTGTCACATCTCTGTGAGTCTGGCTTTTCACCTAACTGTAAACGGTGGTGTTTCTCATCTCCGAAGCTTCACAACTTCGTTTCTTGTTGAAAACCTTTCCGAAACTTTCTTCTTCCGTAGAAAAAGACTCTTCCGGAATTGCTTCCCGTTTTCAGCAGGCTTTTATCTCTCACCTGGTATTTACAAATATAGGGCATGCAATACCCCCCATCCAAATTTTTTTGCTTGTTTTAATGAACAGGTTTTCCACAGGGTTATTAACAGGTTATTAACAATTTTTGAATTTTTGGATGCCGCTTCACAACTGTTATTAAGCCTTATATTTCTAACAGGTATGCATACTTATTAACAATGAAGCCCAGTTAAAGTTATTAACAATTCATTGATTTTTTGGGTAAAAAAACAGGTGAAAAAACGCGTGAAAAAGGCATTTTTGTAAAATTTTGAAAATATTAGGGGATTCTGTAATGACAATACTTAAGAAGTACATTTTGTTCAAAATACCATAATCTCCCCATCCGGATCCATATATTTCAGCGGGTTATTCATTGCATACGCATACCGGTTGTAATTTTGGGGATTGGTGGGGTCTTGCACGTAGTTGTCGGGGGAGAGCATGCGGCCGAGAACGGGATCGTACATGCGGCCATTCATGTGGATTAGGTCAAACTCCGGTAACATTTCGTGACCTGTGTATCCATGGTGAATTAAACTAAGGCCGGCTATGTTATCATATTCCCAGGTATCGGGGTTTCGGTATCTGCCCCATGGGCCGTAGTTGGTTTGTTCAATCTCCGATGAACAATACTTATAGCAATATGGAAAGACAGCTTTTTGCATTTTATGTATTAGTATTGTATTGTATTGTATTGTCATTTTTTATTTTATGATTACTTAATGTTATACCTAAATTCATTTTTATAGCTAATT
>JBNGDT010000028.1:0-17018 GCA_049975305.1 Bacteroidales bacterium
AAAAATTAAAACAAAGCAAGATTGTTTTACATAACAACCTTGTGAAACTTGACACCTAATAATAAAATCTGTTATGAGGGAAATTCACGTTTCAATCTTGACAAAAGTCATTAAAACCTTATCCATTGATGCTTCAATAGTAGCCAATGACGATCTGGTGCAAAGTCTGAAAACTGCCCTGGAAAAAGAAAAATCGCCGGTAGGTAAAAATGTGTTGGGGCAACTGTTGGAAAACATTGAAATCGCAAAAACCGAAAAAATCCCCATTTGTCAGGATACCGGATTTACAGTCATTTATATGAATGTAGGTCAGGACGTTCATTTTGTGGGTGGTGATGTTGAAGAAGCCATTAATAAAGGAGTGGCGGAAGGATATACCGAAGGGTATTTGCGTAAATCTATTGTTGCTCATCCCTTAACAAACCCCAAAAACACAGGCGATAATACACCGGCAATCATTCATACCCATATTGTGCCGGGTGATAAAGTGGATATTAAATTGTTGCCCAAAGGAGGTGGATCAGAAAACATGAGCCGTCTGAAAATGATGAAACCCGCTGATGGAGTTGAAGGCATAAAACAATTTGTTCTGGATACTGTTTCAGAAGCCGGTGGAAATCCTTGCCCGCCAACAGTTATAGGCGTAGCAGTGGGAGGGACATTTGATCACGTGGCGTACCTTGCCAAAAAGGCAATAGGCCGGCGTTTTGGTGAAAGAAACCCCGACCCCCAAATTGCCCAATGGGAAACCGAATGGCTTGAGGAAATCAATAAACTGGGAATCGGCCCTGCCGGCCTCGGAGGCAATACAACATCACTGGAGCTTTTTATTGAAGAATTCCCCAGGCACATTGCAACTTTTCCTGTTGCCGTTAATATTCAGTGTCATGCTGCGAGAGTTAAAAATATAACCATTTAAGACGGATGAATCATGAGCAAAGTAAACCTTGAAACACCATTAACTGATGAAAAAGTAAAAAACCTTCAAATTGGAGATGAAGTATTTTTGTCAGGAATAATTTATACTGCCAGGGATGCTGCCCATAAAAAACTCGTGGACCTGCTCCATGACAATAAAGCATTGCCGTTTGATGTAAAAGGCAGCGTCATATATTATGTAGGCCCAACACCTGCCCGGCCAGGTCAGGTCATTGGTGCAGCAGGACCTACCACCAGCTACCGCATGGACCCTTTTGTTGAGGATATGTTAAAAGCAGGGATGAAAGGCATGATCGGCAAAGGTGCCAGATCAAAACCCGTTATTGAAGCCTTGATAAAATATACAGGTGTGTATTTTGGCGCTACAGGTGGTGCGGCTGCTTTAATTTCCAAATGCATCAAAAAAGCCGAAGTCATCGCTTTTGATGAATTGGGGCCCGAAGCGGTACGTAAACTGGAAGTGAAAGACATGCCCCTGGTTGTCATTAATGATGCCACAGGTAAAGATTTGTATGAGGAGGGGCGGAAAGCCTGGGAGAATAAATAATTAATGTTTTAATCTTATTGTTATGAGCCATTTTTTTACATCATCCATCGGGAAAAAATTTATTATGAGTTTAACAGGACTGTTCCTGATAGTCTTTTTGATTGTCCATCTAACCGTTAACTCTATGATTGTTTGGGATAGCTCCGGTGAACTTTTTAACAGGGCTGCCCATTTTATGGATACCAATCCGGTCGTTTCAGTTATTGAACCAATCCTTGCCATTGGTGTGATTTTGCATTTGATTTACGCTTCGATTATTACCTTGCAAAATCAATTGAAACGCAATGTTAATTACGCTGCACTGGGAAGGTATAAAAAACGGGATGTCTCAAAAGAAAGCAACTGGCCCGCACGAAATATGTACATTTTGGGAACCATTATCCTTACCTTTTTGGTTATTCACTTGATTAACTTTTTCTGGAAAATGAAATTTTCCGGGGATCCGTTACTTGAGGAAGCAACCGCCGCCGGGGAAAATGTCGAAAATGCTTTTGCGCTTGTTACAAACAAATTACAAATATGGTGGTATGTAGCCATTTATGTTATTGGATCGGTTGCCCTGGGATTGCATTTGTATCACGGTGTATGGTCTGCTTTTCAAACACTGGGATGGAGCAATCGTAAATGGCGTAAAATTCTAAATACCATTGGCGTAATCATCAGTGTTGTCTTAGGTGGTGGATTCGCTTTCATTGCTTTGTTTATTTATATTCAATCAGTAATCTAACCCGACAAAATTTTATTATAATGACTGTATTAGATTCAAAAATACCTGAAGGTCCCCTTGCAGATAAGTGGACGAATCATAAAAATTCACTCAAACTAGTTAGCCCTGCTAATAAGAAGAAAATGGAAATCATCATGGTTGGAACCGGTGTTGCAGGTGCAGCAGCAGCAGCCAGCCTTGGTCAGATGGGTTACAAAGTAAAAGTATTTTGTTACCAGGATTCTCCCAGAAGAGCACATTCCGTAGCCGCCCAGGGTGGTATCAATGCATCTAAGAATTACCGTAACGATAATGATTCCGATTATCGCTTGTTTTATGATATGATCAAAGGTGGCGATTTCAGAGCAAGGGAAGCCAATGTGTATCGTGCTGCCGAAGTGAGCAATAACATCATTGATCAATTGACCGCACAAGGCGTTCCTTTTGCCCGCGAATATGGTGGAACCCTGGCTACCCGTTCTTTTGGCGGTGTTCAGGTGTCACGGACATTCTATGCTTCTGGACAAACCGGACAACAGGTGTTGCTTGGGTCTTATACTGCCCTGAAAAGACAAATAGCCAAAGGAAATGTGACCATGTATTCACGCAGGCAAATGCTTGATATCGTTGTGAAAGACGGACAAGCACAGGGAATCGTTTGCCGTAACCTGGTGACAGGCGAAATAGAACGGTATTCAGCGCATGCTGTGGTTCTCGCTACTGGTGGGTATGGTACCATTTATTTCCTTTCTACACTGGCTGTTAATTCCAGTGGCGCTGCTGCATACGCGGCTTATAAAAGAGGTGCGTTTTTTGCCAATCCCAGTTTTATTCAGATACACCCTTCATGCATTCCACAGCTCAATGAATACCAGTCAAAACTCACACTGATGTCTGAATCCCTTCGTAACGACGGACGTGTATGGGTACCAAAAGAAAAAGGCGATAAACGTAAACCCGGAGAGATTCCTGACGAAGAACGTGACTATTACTTAGAAAGAAAATACCCTGCTTTTGGAAACCTGGTTCCCCGCGATATTGCATCCCGTGCAGCCAAAGAACGCTGCGATGCCGGATATGGTGTGGGCGAAACCGGTTATGCTGTGTATCTTGATTTTGCAGATGCCATCAAAGAACAAGGCAGTAAAACAATCAAATCAAAATATGGAAACCTGTTTGACCTGTATCAGAAAATTACTGGAGAAAATCCGTATCAGCAACCCATGAAAATTTACCCTGCAGGACATTATACCATGGGAGGACTTTGGGTAGATTATAACCTCATGACAACAGTGCCGGGATTGTTTGCCATCGGAGAAGCCAATTTTTCAGATCATGGCGCTAACAGGCTGGGAGCCAGCTCACTTATGCAAGGTTCAGGTGATGGTTATTTTATTTTACCTTACACCATCGGCGATTACCTTGCTGACAAAATTAAATCCAAACCTCTGTCAACCGATGATCCCGAATTTGAAAAAGTTGAAAGCGAAGTTAAAAAGAAGATTGAAAGATTGATGAACATCAAAGGAAATACATCCCCGCTGGCTTTTCATAAAAAACTGGGGAAAATCATGTGGAATTATGGAGGTATGGCCAGGAATGAGGAAGGAATGAAAAAAGGGCTGAAAGAAGTGACTGAACTGGAAGAAGAATTTTACAAGGACCTGAAAATTACAGGTGATACCAACAGTATGAATCAGCCCCTTGAAAAAGCCCTCCGCGTGGCAGCATCTTTTGAAATATCCAGGTTGATGTTGCGTGATGCACTGAACAGAAAAGAATCCTGTGGAGCCCATTTTCGGGAAGAATATCAGACTGAAGATGGTGAAGCCCTGAGAAACGATGATGAATACATGTACGTGGCAGCCTGGGAATACAAAGGTGATGGTAAAGAACCTGTATTGCACAAAGAAGATCTGAAGTTTGAATTTGTAACACCAACCAAACGTAGTTATAAATAGAATTTTATTTATAAATAAAGTATAAAAAACAGATGAAATGAAACTTACACTTAAAATCTGGCGACAAAAAAGCTCTAATGATAATGGTAAGTTTGAGACTTATCACCTTGATAATGCATCCCAGGATATGACTTTCCTCGAAATGCTGGATGCTTTGAATGAAAAACTTATATCCCAAGACAAAGACCCTGTTGCTTTTGAACATGACTGCAGGGAAGGAATATGCGGTTCATGTGCTATGATGATTAACGGGAAACCTCACGGCCCAGGAGAAAAAATTACCACCTGTCAGCTTAACATGAAAGCCTTTAAAGATGGTGATACTATCATAGTTGAACCATGGCGTACCAGGTCATTCCCTGTCATCAAAGACCTTGTGGTTGATCGCAATGCATTTGAAAAGATCATGGAAGCCGGGGGGTTTATTGATGTGGATGTAGGTGCTGTCCCTGATGCCAACACATATCCAGTTGAAAAACATAAGGCCGAAGAAGCGTTTGATGCAGCTGAATGTATTGGATGCGGGGCTTGTGTGGCAGCCTGTAAAAATTCTTCTGCCATGCTTTTTGTTGCTGCCAAAGTATCACAGTATGCCCTTTTGCCACAAGGCAAAGTAGAAGGTGTCCAACGTGCATGGAATATGCTTATGAAAATGGATGAGCTGGGTTTTGGGTCTTGTACCAATACTGGTGCCTGTGAAGTTGAATGCCCGAAAGGCATCAGCCTTGCACACATCGCAAGATTAAACCGTGAATTTATTAAAGCCGGCTTTACCAAATTAGCCGGAGAAAAACGATAAGATATGGGAAAAATAAAACTTGATCTCAGTAACCTGGATAAGGTTTTTCCTGAAAATTTCTCAGAGAAACAAATAGCCAAAGCCAAAACATTGTTTCTGAAAAACCTGGCAAAATCAGGCCACAAATTTTACAGTGGTAAAATACAAACTATACCCAAAGCACCTGTACCCGGCTTTAATTGGTTCAATGTGTGGTACACACCAGGGGTGTCGAAAATTTCAACCAGCATACGCGATGATAACAACCTCTCATTCGATTTGTCCAACCGTGGCAATATGGTGGCTGTTGTTAGTGACAGTACCCGCGTGCTGGGTGACGGTGATGTAACACCTCCCGGCGGACTTGGCGTGATGGAAGGAAAAGCCTTTCTGATGAAATACCTTGGTGGCGTAGATGCTGTGGCTTTATGTGTGAACAGTTACAATGACAAAGGTGAACACGATCCCGGTAAAATCATTGATTTTGTGAAAATGCTTGAACCCAGTTTTGGTGCTGTTAACCTGGAAGATATTTCACAGCCGAATTGTTTTAAAGTGCTTGATACCCTGCGTGAAGAGTGTGATATCCCAGTATGGCACGATGATGCACAGGGAACAGCATCCGTGACATTGGCAGGCCTAATCAATGCATTGAAAATCGCCGGTAAAAAAATGGAGAATGTTAAAATTGTGATGTTGGGTGCAGGTGCTGCCAATACTACCATCGCACGTTTATTGTTAGCTGCTGGTAGTGATCCCGATAATATGATCTTGTTTGATTCAAAATCTTCATTGCATAGGGACAGGGATGATATCCGACAAAATAAGGCCTTTTACCGCAAATGGGAATTGTGTGAAAAAACCAATCCCAACAAAATTACGGAAATTGAAAAGGCTATGGATGGCGCTGATGTATTGGTTGCTGTTTCCAAACCAGGTCCGGATACGGTAAAACCGGAGTGGATATCAGCTATGGCCGAAAAATCAATAGTATTTACCTGCGCTAATCCTGTTCCCGAAATTTATCCTTATGCTGCCAAAGAAGCAGGGGCTTTCATCACAGCCACAGGGCGTGGCGATTTCCCCAACCAGGTGAACAATTCCCTCGGTTTTCCTGGTATCCTGAAAGGCGCCCTGATGGTGCGTGCCCGCAGTATTACTGATAACATGGCTGTTGCGGCCGCTGAATCACTGGCTAAATACGCTGAAAAACGCGGCATCAACCCGGATAATATTATCCCAAAAATGGATGAAAGTTCCGTTTTCCCTGAAGAAGCTGCTGACGTGGCTATGCAGGCAATCAAAGATGGGGTGGCACGGGTAAATCTTTCCCATGAAGAAGCTTTCAACATCGCCAAAAAGGATATTGATTTTGCTCGTGGTCTTACTCATCACCTGATGGATGAAAATTACATTGATACTGTACCACAGGAACTGCTTGATGATGCATTGAAAGCAGCGGTTGATGAAGTAAAATAAATTTTTTTGTAACCTTGATTTTTAACGCTTTGTGTTTTGCGGGGCGTTTTTTATGCGTTGAAAAATTTCAATATAGTGGTGGTAATATAAGCCAGTTGGTCTTCAGTTAACTCGGTATGCATTGGCAGTGACAACACTTCCTCTTTTAACATATTTGATACAGGGAAAAATGCGTCGTCATGTTCATACGCTTCAAAGGCTTTCTGGGCATGGAGCGGTACGGGATAATAGATGGCGCAAGGAATGCCGTTGTTGAGCAAATGTTTTTTTAAGTCATCGCGTTTGCCGTTGGTGATGCGTATGGTGTATTGATGAAAGCAATGCGTTGACCAAACCGCACGTTTGGGTATCATGATGTGTGTACAGGATGAAAGTGCCCTGTCATAATAATCAGCAGCTCGTTGCCGGGCCTGGTTGTAATCATCCAGCCGTGGTAATTTGGCATTCAATACGGCGGCCTGTATGCTGTCAAGACGGCTGTTCACGCCAATTCTGTCATGATAATATTTTTTGCTTGACCCGTGATTGACAATGCTGCGGATTTTTTCACCAAGGGCATAATCGTTGGTAAACAAGGCTCCACCATCTCCATAACAACCCAGGTTTTTTGACGGGAAAAACGATGTACACCCGATGTGGCCGATGGTGCCTGCTTTTGTTTGTTTTCCGGATTTGAATGTGTAATCGCTGCCAATGGCCTGGGCTGTATCTTCAATAATATACAGGTTGTAACGCTCTGCCATTTTCAACAACGGTTCCATATCCGCGGTTTGTCCAAACAGATGCACCGGCACGATGGCTTTGGTTTTTGGTGTAATCATTTCCTGAACCTGTGGAATGTCTATGAGGAAAGTTTCAGGGTTAACATCCACCAACACGGGTTTCAATCCCAGCAATGCAATGACTTCAACAGTTGCAATGAAGGTAAAATCGCTTGTAATGACTTCATCTCCCGGCTGCAAATCCAAGGCCATCATAGCAATTTGAAGCGCATCTGTGCCATTGCCACAGGATATGGCATGTTTTACCTGCATGTATTCAGCAAGCTTTGACTCAAATGCCTTTACCTGCGGGCCTTTAATAAACGCTGTATTCTCAATAACATCTGCAATGCCTGCATCTATTTCGCTCTGTATTTTTTTGTATTGATTGTAAAGATCAACCATTTGAATTTTTTCCATAGCCTGAATTTTTTACGAAAATAAGAAATTTTGAGGTAAAACCTTAAATTCCCAACTAGTTTACCCCTTCGTTACGCAAATTACTTGCGAATTTGAGTTTAAAACATAAGTTTTGATCTTTGGATGTTATTCTAATGAACATTATGTTTATTACAGAGAGTGGGCATATAACGGAACGCTTAACAAAACCCATGTCCTTGGTCAGGATATGGAAAACTGGGAATTTAACCACCTGGCTACATGGTACATTTCTGAAATGAGCGATGGCGGGTTTATCAATACTACCATATTTATGGCAAATTGATTGAAAAATTTGATGTTAGAGGAAACAGGGAACTTGATTTTTCAGATGTGCAGGATGGTATTTACATTCTAAAAGCAGGTAAATTTCATCCAAAAAAAAATTGTTGTTCAGTAATTATTTCCCATTAAAGGATTGAATGCGTTTTTTGAAAAGTGTTGATTTTTGCATCTTTGATAAATACAAAAAAGGCCGGTGTTTACCGGCCTTTTCTTTTGGTGACTGATCGGAGGTTCCCTATCTGCCGTCGCGCCAGGCATTAGAAAGGACAGGCAGGGAACTCCGGACCCTCCAGAATTAAATTCGGGATGCTCTATCAGCTGAGCATCAAAAAAAACGGAAGCTTGACTGATTAGCGTCGCGAATAAAATAAACAAAAAGCCGCCCGATAATCCGAACGGCTTAGTTTTTTTGGTGACTGATCGGAGATTCGAACTCCGGACCCCCTGCTTAAAAGGCAGATGCTCTACCTGCTGAGCTAATCAGTCAACCTTATTCCCTCAATTGGGAGGGCAAAGATATACGCTGTATTTTAAAATCCAAAATATAATGTGGATTTTTATTTATTTTTTTTATGCAGTGATGGTTTACTTTGATCAAATTTAGATGTGTTCTAAATTTTTTTTATTTTTATTTTTTCCTGACAACTATTTTGTATTTTTAGCGTCTGTTAAATGTAAAACAAAATTTTACCTGAATCATGTAAAATAATTTAGTATATTGCATCAAAAAAAAATACGATACCGATGAAACACATAGTGAAATTAGCGATTGCCTTTTTAGTGGTTTTCAGTACAGGGGTGTTATCTGCACAAGTTGACCAGGGAGGCAAACCCATCAGTTTTGAAATTAAAACATTATCTGATAACATAGATAATGTCTTTATTAATCCTCCAAACATAGAGGAAGCCAGAAAAATGCATGATTACCTGGAAAAAAACGGCGATATGTACAGGGTAGCTGTGCTTATGGATGTTGATATTTCCATGGACAATGCAGGAACCTGGGATATTCTAGATGATGGTACGAAAGTATGGCGTTTACGCATCACATCCGAAGATGCAAAGGCTTTAAGTTTGCATTACAATAAATTTTACCTGCCTGAAGGCAGTAGTTTGTTCCTGTACAACGAAAATCATGCTCAGGTTGCCGGTGCGTTTACAGCTTTAAACAACCCTGGCCTCGACAGAAGGTTTTCCACACGCATCATTCAGGGTGAAACAACAACACTGGAATACATACAACCACCCCATGTGAATGAAGAAGCGATACTTGATATAAGCCAGATATCTTATTTCTATCGTGGTGTAAGTGCTTTGGTAGGATATTACAAACAAGGTAAACCCACAGGATTTGGTGGTTCAGGCGCTTGTGAGGTCAATGTCAATTGTCCGGAAGGAAACAGCTGGCAGGATGAAAAAGGTGGTGTAGCTTTGATATACATTCCAAGTGGACTGGGTGGAGGATTTTGTACCGGTTCGCTTGTCAACAATACCGCTGAAGACGGAACACCCTATTTTTTAACTGCTGATCATTGTGGTGGCGATCAAACCAACCAGGATGAATGGGAATTTTATTTCAACTTTGAATCGCCTAATTGTGCTGACCCCGCTACTGAACCTGCTTTTGATGATATTATAGGAGCTACCAAAATTGCCCGTGGCCCCCAAACAGGAGGCTCTGATTTTCTGTTGCTTGAATTGCTGACAACACCCCCAGCAGGATATGGCGTATATTATAATGGATGGGACCGTACTGAAACCGGCCCCTCCAATGGCATCGGGATTCATCATCCGGCTGGTGATATTATGAAAATTTCCCGTAGCGGGGCATTGAGTGTTGCTAGTTGGAGTGGTGCTATGCCTAATGCACATTGGGAACTTGTATGGCAGTCAACTGCAACCGATTGGGGGGTAACCGAAGGAGGTTCATCCGGTTCTCCTGTTTTTGATGAAAATAATCACCTTATTGTAGGTACGCTTACTGGTGGTGCTGCTTCATGTTCAGCACAAACTTCACCAGATTATTACGGACGTTTTTATAACCATTGGGATACCAATGGAGGAGCTGATACAGATCAACTTGCCCCCTGGCTTGATCCCACTGGTTCTAACCCAATAAGTCTTGATGGCTACGATCCCAATGCAGTAGCTTCCGAACCTGTGGCTGATTTTGAAGGCACGCCCACTACCGTTGCCACTGGTGGAACAGTTGATTTTACCGACCTGAGCACCCCCGGTGATGATCCCATTCTATCATGGAGTTGGGAGTTTGAAAATGGTACTCCACCAACCAGTACCGATCAAAATCCAACTGGAATTGTTTATAATACCCCTGGTACCTTTGATGTAACCTTAACCATTGATGACGGAACTTTTACAGATGTAGAAGTGAAAACAGACTATATTGTTGTTGAAGACAATCCCGGCGGTTTGAATGCCATGTTTGAAGCTTCTGAATATCTGATTGATGTTGGAGATTGTATCAACTTCCAGGATCAGTCCACAGGAGGTCCTACATCATGGACGTGGTCATTCGAAGGTGGAACCCCACCTGGCAGTGATCAACAAAATCCGACTTATATATGTTACAATAATCCGGGTGTGTATGATGTAACACTTGAAATCAGCGACGGTACAGATACCGATTCATACACGTGGGTGGATTACATTGTTGTTGGCGATCCTGCCACAGATCCCATGGCCGGATTTTTTGCCGATGTAACTGTAGTGCCTGAAGGAGGTATAGTTACGTTTACCGATACATCTGTAAATGGTCCATTTACGGATTGGGCATGGACATTTGAAGGTGGTTTACCAGATCAATCAACAACCGAAGGCCCCGTTACTGTAGCTTATATGAATGCAGGTGTATATGATGTGGAGCTCAGGGTAAAACATGAAAATAACAATCAGTACATTGCGTATAAAAACGATTATATTACAGTTGTTCCTGCTGCGGATGATCCACCGGAAGCCAATTTTATTGCCAATTATACGGTAATTGAGCCCGGAGATATGGTGGATTTTCATGACATCAGTTCAGGTGCTCCTTATCAGTGGAAATGGACTTTTGAGGGGGCATTCAATCCGGAATCCACTGAACAACATCCGTCCGGCATCCTGTATGAAAATGAAGGCATGTTTGATGTAACACTTATTGCAACAAACTCAGAAGGCAATGATACCTGTGTTAAAGAAGATTATATTGTTGTCAGCATTGAAGACCCGTGTAATGATACGGTAACCCCAGTTGCTGATTTCAGATGTTCTCCACGGTTAATATCAGCAGGTGAAGTCGTTTATTGTGAAGACTTGTCAACCGGGTTCCCGCAAACATGGAACTGGGTATACGGTGTAAACGCCATACCAACAAATTCAACACAGGCCAATCCACTGTCAGGTGTGGAATACAATGTGCCCGGCATATATGATGTCACATTGAGTGTCAATAATTCATGCGGTGGCAGTGTAAAAACAAAAGAGGATTATATCTATGTGTTTAGCGGGCCGGTGTCCAAATATTGTGATACACTGACCAACCTGCGATCAGGAGAAATTGCAACAAAAATAAACGCACCCGGAACCTGGGGATTCATTGCCGGACACAACGGTGACAGGGTACGTACCTATGCTGATTATTATGATGATTATACATTTAGCCAGATTGATGCCCTTATTGTCCCTGTTAACAATTCCGTTTACGGAGCCTATGATTCCTATGTCAGGTTTTATGTATGGGATGGTGATACAGAGTTCCCGACAGAAGAGAATATATTAGCGGAAAAGAAAAAATACATACGCAACCTGCCGGAAAATTACAATTCAGTGATTGAATTTGATGAACCGGTACAAATTGACGGACCATTCTTTATCGGATTTAAAATATCTTATCCTGATGAAAACGGGGATGGCATAAGTGATGATTATTTTGTTGTCAGTACTGCCGGAAATCGAGGGTCATCAGAATCCGATAATACCATGGTTGTTGAAAAAGGAGGCTGGAAAACATCTGTTGAGCAATTTAATATTGCAACATCCCTGGCCATTAAACCAATTGCCTGTCTGTTGGATATCGATGAGTTTGATGTGGTTAAAAATGTACATGCTTATCCAAACCCAACAACCGGTAAGATTACTGTAAAACTTGGAGATGAGTATGCAAACAGCGATGTCGAATTCAAAGCCTATGATATGACAGGTCGTCAGATATTTATGACGCCGCACAATTATAACAACATTGAATATCAGCTTGATTTTAGCCATAAAACGCCCGGTATGTATTTCCTTGAAATCATGGTTGATGGTGAACGAGTGACAAAGAAAATCTCTGTGATGCGCTGATCAATTATTAGTTTATTGTTAAACAGAAATCCCTGTGGTAAATAATTATCCCAGGGGTTTTTTGTGCTGTATCGGGATAGTCTTGTTAGGTTTTACCTGACCATGGATCAAATTTGTATTTTGATGGCATTGGAGATAAAAACATCCTGTCCGCTAACTGACAAACAGGATGAAGAGATATTATAAATGGTACTTTTATTTTATAATAATTTTCCGTGTCACGTATTGTTTGCCCGTACTGATGTGCAGATTATATATTCCCGTAGCAGCGTTATTTAAGTTGATGGATTCTCTGAGTTTCTCAACATCATCAAATTTGTAATTACCAACGATCTGACCAGTGCTGTTGGTTATGGTGATGACCACATCCTGTTTTTCAGCCAGTGTCATTTCAAGCATGATATCGCCTTCAGTCGGGTTAGGATAGATAGCGAAATCAGCTATGTTGTCGCTGTCAATCTTATTGAATGAAGCTACATAAACAGAATCTTCTACTGTGCATACTTGGGTAGTAACTTCAAGGGTGTACCATCCGTCTGCACCTACAGTCAATGTAGAAGCAGTTGACCCGTCTCCCCAGAGGTATGTTGGCATCAGGGTTGAATCCGGTGTGTAAACCACGTTGGTCAGGATGTCATAAGGATAGTCAGCAGAGTTGATTGATATGGTATCGTTGACAGCATCCACAAATTCAATTTCTTGACTGAAATGGACAAGGTAACCATCAATGGTGTTATTAGACGTATTAGCATCATTTGTATAATCGATATAGGCTTCAAAAGTGTAAGTGCCAATGGTGGATAAATCTACCGTTTCGCTTGTAAAACCAGTGTAAGTTTCTCCCGGATAAAGATCCACGGTAAGGGTAAAATCTTCTGAAATAATAGGGCCTCCTTCAAAAAAAGTAAAACTAATAACTTCTCCGGCTAATATAATGGCTTCCCCAACGTTTTCAAATTCAACTGGTATTGGTTCAGTGTCCGTAAAATCACAACCAAAACCACTTGCTGGTTGTATCAGGGCAATATCCACAATGAGAGGTTCAACGATGATTTCCATCGTATCAGAATCCATTGAGGTGATATTGGTTTCGGCATCAAGGTTGGCATTTGTTCCCAGGTACATGGTAGTCGTTACATTGTACGTTCCTTCGGTGAGGTTTGAAATAACAATATCCCAATTAAGGGAGTATCCTGCAGTTAAATAAGCCTGCACACGTGATACCGCGGAAAAAGCATCGCTTGCCCACACGGTTTCTCCGCCCGTCACAGTGTATGAGCCTAATGAAGATGCACCGCTAAACAATTCGACGACAGTTCCTGCAGGAAGTTCAGAGAGGTCAATCTGGGCATCGGTCAATAAATCGGTTGGCATATCCGGAGATACGCTTGCCGGATAACTTACTCCCAATGTTCCCGTAGCATCTTCATCCACATTGATTATTTGTGTTGATGGAATTAATTCAATGGTGGTATTGGAAACAAAAGCGTAAACAGGATTTAGGTCTATGGTTAAATCGTATTCGGTGATGCAGGAAGGACCGCTGGGATAGATGTCCACCATGATAAAATAGGTACCAGGTGTTAAAACGATACTGTCAAGATGTCTGATATCTGCTGTGGGTGATCCTGCATATTCAATCAGGTTAGTGGCACCCGGACAGGCTTCGAACAATCCTAATCCTGTGTAAATGGTGGAATAGGGATCCAGGGTAATATCAACCACGATGTCGTTTGATACGTTGATTTCATACAGGGCATCTTCACCGTTGTCATAAATGCTCATTAGGGTGTTGCTATAAGTATTTCCCATTCCGCAATTGGTTTGACTTAAGTCCTGATAAGGCAGATCTGCCGGGAGGTTAACAGTGAATGGAATAGTACAATCACTGCCCGGGGGAGCACTTGTTTCCGAAACTGTTACTGTCCAGACTTGTGTTGTAGAACCATCTTCAGCGGTTACTGTATAATCTACGGGGTTAGTAAAATTATTGAAAGACATGCCTGAAGTTTGTGGCACACCTGATACCTCAGCGCTTGCCCCTTCTGAAAGTGTAAAAGTTGCCACAAGGCTGGTTACATTTGTTGAAAAGGGTACTTCAACATCGATGGTATGATTGACATTATCAATGGTAGCCGGGCCTGTTTCTTCGGGAATACTGTAAGTGAGGATTTCTGTTCCAGTATTTGGTTCACGAAGCATAACATCATCAATATACCAGTGAAAAATCCCATCACTCTGCCCTTCATAGAAAAAACAAAATTGAAAAGTTGAGGATCCAATATCGGCATTATTTATTAATAAATTATTTTCTGTTGGTGGAATATCTCCAAATGTTGGCATTGATATTATTGTATCCCAGTTAGCACCACCATCTGAAGTTGTAGCTATCCCAAATACAGAACCTGTTGAATCATTATACATCATAGCATGCTTAAAGTAAAGAACAAGAGAACTATATCCTGATGTGTTTATTAAAGGACTAATCAGTTTTTGGTTACCTGTGGTAATTGGGTCCCAGTAAAAATCTGCTTCAGGTGCAGTACCGCCGGCTTCATTTGTGTATGACCCCTGCCAGTTGGTTCCCCCTTCGGTTGTCCAGCAGGGAGGAGGAAAGCTCCCTTCAAAATCTTCGGTGTAAGGAAAAACAGCAACCGATGAACAATCATATTTTAAACTTATTGTTACGCTGTCAATGGCAATTTCATCCCTGGCGCCGGAGCCAGCATCATCGTCAGAATACCATCTGAAATAAATATATTCTCCGTCTGCCAGTTCAAATCCAATTAAATCCGAAAAAGACAGGGGCGTTTTATTCCATGCAGGTATGGCATCTGCAGTCAGGGGTGTTGTAAATTCAAATTCTGCCAGTGGAACCCAGTTAATTCCATCAGATGAAAATTCTCCATTAAACAATTGGCTTCTGTCCTGGTCATTATATACCCAGACATTATATGACAGATCCACATAATTTATCAATTGTCCGGTGTTGTTTTGGATTTTTAATCCAACCCATCCGGGGGTAAAATCACTACCGCCAGGTTGTACACCAAGGGCGTAATTACCTGGTTCCACTTCAAATGCATAAATACCGCCGGTAGATATACCACCCGGGGAACTGCCGCGTGCAAAATCACCAATGGTTGCAGTATCGCCAAAAGGTTTATCCCCGTCATCAAAACCGTATGCTGCCCAGCCATCGGCATCTAACTGGCCTGTAGCCGGGAGAATATCAAATCCAGAACCGTCAAAAGTGCCTTCATTAACCCCCGAAATAGTAGTCTCGAAGTCAATGGTATAATCTGTTTCAACGATATCAATTGAAAATTGTGCGTTTACTTGTGTTGCTAATAAGCAAATAATTGCAGGAAATACAAATATTGGTTTCTTCATAAGTCTGATTTTAAAATTATACTTTGGTTTACTAAACCAGAGTTGCTAAGATAACAAAAATTTATATGAAATGAAAATATATTTTGTAAAAGTAATAAAAGGGTTAATGGACAAAATAGTTTGTATATACCCATTGATTTTATTAGATTTGATGAAATGAAAGATTATGGATAAAAAAAATCCCGCCAACAGTGGCGGGATTTTTTTCAGTGTGTTATGTTATGATCAGATTATTTTACCACAATCTGACGTGTGTAGGAATTGTTACCAGCGTTGACACGCAGGTTATACAATCCTTGTGCCACACCATTCAGATCAATGGGTTCTCTGAGTTTTTCAACATCATCAAATTTGTAATTGGCTACAATCTGACCACTGCTGTTGGTTATGGTGACAACCACATCCTGTTTTTCAGCCAGTGTCATTTCAAGCATGATATCGCCTTCAGTCGGGTTAGGATAGATAGCGAAATCAGCTATGTTGTCGCTGTCAATCTTATTGAATGAAGCTACATAAACAGAATCTTCTACTGTGCATACTTGGGTAGTAACTTCAAGGGTGTACCATCCGTCTGCACCTACAGTCAATGTAGAAGCAGTTGACCCGTCTCCCCAGAGGTATGTTGGCATCAGGGTTGAATCCGGTGTGTAAACCACGTTGGTCAGGATGTCATAAGGATAGTCAGCAGAGTTGATTAAGATGGTATCGTTGACAGCACCCACAAATTCAATTTCTTGACTGAAATGGACAAGGTATCCATGAATGGTATCGTTGTCAGGATTAGCGTCATCCAGGTGTGTGATGGATGCTGAATACAGGTAGGTTCCCACTGCGGACAAGTCAATGTCAGTATCTGTAAACCCACTGTAAGTATCCCCAGGTGCCATGTCTGATGTGAGGTAAATGTACTCATCAATCAGAATTGTGCCTTCGCTGTCAAGCACAAATTGGATTGAATCACCGAATGGGATGGTAGCATTGCCTACATTATTGATCTCAATGTAAATTGATTCAGTGTTGGTGAGGTCACAGGCAAAGCTACTTGCAGGCTCAATGAGTGCAAGATCAGGCATTTGTTCTGTAACGGTAACAACCCAATCTTGTGTGGTAGTACCATCTTCAGCGATCACAGTGTATGTAACCGGAGAAGTGAAATCATTGGCTGTGACACCTGATTCCTGGAGTACACCACCTACTTCTGCGGTAGCACCATCAGACAATGTGAAATCAGCCACGAGGCCGGTAAGGTCTGTACCGTATGCAACTTCAACATCTACGGTATAATTGACATCATCAATGGTAGCCGGGCCTGTTTGTTCGGCAAAACTGTAAGTGAGGATGTCTGTTTCGGTGTTCATCTCACGAATAGTTACATCATCAATACCAAATC
>JBNGDT010000029.1:0-5223 GCA_049975305.1 Bacteroidales bacterium
GGCATGAGCCAGCGCGGGGGGGATGTGCAATCCCATTTGCGTATTTCTGACAAACCCATTTATTCCGATTTGATAACACAGGGTGGTGCAGATATAATTTTATCTGTAGAACCCATGGAAGCACTCAGATACCTTCCGTTTCTCAGCCCATCCGGGTACCTAATCACCAACATAAAAGCATACAAAAACATCGATAACTATCCGGATGAAGAGGACATCATGAAAAGCATCAATCAAATAAACAATAAAATAGCCATCAACGCTGACAATATTGCAAAGGAAGAAATTAAATCTACCCGGTCTTCAAACATTGTTATGCTTGGTGCTGCGGCTCCTTTTCTTGGCTTTGAACTCCATGAACTTGAAACTGCCATAAAACAACTTTTTGGCCGAAAAGGAGAAAATATTGTTGATATGAACATCAGAGCCTTGCATGCAGGAAATAAATTTGCTATGGAAAATAGATAACTGAAGTTTCACATGAACTAAAAGTGTTGAAATCCAGGAACAGAACTAATAAAACATTTCCCACTAAGCACACGATTGTTTTTTCTTTGTGTGCTTTGTATCTTTACCGTCATTCGTCGGTACAAGTGTGGGATATTTTTCAACTTTTTAAACTATACTCACAAATAAATTTTGATGACCAAAAGAGAACATTCAATAAATAGCTTATTTCCCACCATTCCACCAAGGGCTTTTATTATTACTAAGAGGCAATTTTCATGATTATTTTCAAGCGATTCCCACGTCAGTTTTGGGTTGCCAATACCCTTGAACTATTTGAGCGCTGGGCGTGGTATGGCATGTTTATGGTACTTGCTTTGTATCTCACCGGCTCCCGTGATACCGGGGCACTTGGATTCTCCCAGGAACAGAAAGGCCTGATGATGGGAGTTGTGGTGGGCACACTGTATTTATTGCCGGTATTTACAGGTGCCATCGCCGACAGAATTGGTTTTAAACTGACACTAATCCTTTCGTTTGCTTCTATGGCAGCAGGTTATGCTATGATGGGCATAGTAGAATCCTTTCCCATGATGTTTATTGCATTTTTCATTACAGCCATTGGTGCTGCCCTGTTTAAACCCATTGTATCTGCAACCATTGCAAAAACAACTACCGATAAAACTTCATCCATCGGATTTGGTATTTTTTATATGATGGTTAACATAGGTGCTTTTATCGGGCCCCTCTTTGCTGCACAGGTTAGGCAACCGGGATGGCAATATGTATTTTTCTCTGCATCGGCAATTACCTTACTGAACATGGTGATTACGCTCTTTTTATTTCGTCCTGAAAAATTAAACAAAACCGAAAAAATACCACTGAAAGAAGAAATAAAAAAGATAATTAAAAACATCGGAACCGCACTTTCAGATATAAAATTTGTACTGTTTTTGCTGATTGTGGTGGGATTCTGGACAATGTACAACCAGTTGTTTTTTACGTTGCCAACGTTTATTCACGATTGGATGGACACCTCCATAGTTTTTGATAAAATTCACAGTTTCTGGCCATGGCTTGCAAATGCAATTGGCACAAAAGAAGGCACCATTGCTCCCGAAGTGATGACAGACATCGATGCATTGTATATTGTGATATTCCAATTGTTGGTCTCATGGGGCGTGATGAAATGGCGGCCTGTCAATGCTATGATGACCGGCTTTTTAGTTTACTCCATCGGCTTGGGATTAACTTTTATGCAACACAACCCCATGTATTTGTTCATCACTATTTTAATTTTCGGACTAGGCGAAATGGCCAGTAGTCCTAAAATTACCGAATACATTGGCAAAATTGCCCCCCGCGATAAAATGGCACTATACATGGGCTGTTCTTTCATCCCTATGGCAGGGGGAAATTACCTCGCCGGCTGGTTATCAGGCGGCGTTTATGCACGGTTATCCGATAAAGCAATGTTATTGCGTGAAGAACTTACAGGAAAAGGGTTAAATGTACCTGAATTGTCTGATGCCTTTACAAAAAATGATTTGTATGCATTCGGAAGGGAAAAACTCAATATGAGCAATGGCGAAATGACACAATATTTATGGGATACTCATAATCCATCGTCTATCTGGATAATTTTTACGTCCATTGGTGTGTTTTGTTTTTTAATGTTGTTCCTCTATGACCGTTTTGTTTTGAAAAAACATTGACCGGTAATTGACCGGTATATATTATGATTTCCGGAATAAGTAAATTTGTAACTAATCAGTTAAAAATGGTTAAGTGTTTAGTTTCACCACGTTGTTGTGTTTAAAGGTTTAGGTTTTCGGGTGGTGAACTCATAAGTAACCGATTTTAACCATTATTAACATTTATTAACCGTTATTAACAGAAACTTTTATGACTCTAATTAGTAACGTAAATTTCAAATAATATTACAGAGAATTACTAACTTTGTAAAAATAAATGCATGGTATGACACGCAAAAAACCGGATTGGTTAAAAATCAAATTACCCAAAGGAGAAAACTATCATTTTGTTAGTGATATTGTACATAAACATCATCTGCATACGATATGTGAAAGTGGTAAATGTCCGAATATCGGGGAATGCTGGGGAAATCGAACGGCAACGTTTATGATTCTTGGAGATATTTGCACGCGTTCCTGCAAATTCTGTAATACAAAAACAGGGAAACCATTACCTCCTGATGCTGCAGAACCAGTAAAACTTGCACGTGCCATCAAACTCATGGAACTCAAACACGCTGTGATAACGTCTGTTGACAGAGATGATTTGCCCGATAAAGGAGCATCACACTGGGCTGCTTGTCTCAATGAGATACATGAACAAATTCCGGATATCACGATGGAAACACTAATCCCCGATTTTAACGGGAAACATGAATTGCTGGATAAGATCATCGCTGCAAAGCCCGACATTGTTAGCCATAACGTGGAAACAGTGGAAAGATTAACACCCCGGGTGCGTTCCCATGCCAAATACAAAACCAGCATGGATGTTATCCAATACCTTTCGGAACAAGGAATGCGAAGCAAATCAGGTATTATGATTGGCCTTGGCGAAACCGATGAAGAAATATACAAAACCATGGACGACCTGTTGGATGCCGGATGTGAAATTCTCACCATAGGGCAATATTTACAACCCACCGCAAAGCACCTGCCGGTTGACCGGTATGTCACCCCGGACGCTTTTGATGAGATAAAACAAACAGGACTGGATAAAGGCTTTACATTTGTTGAATGCAGTCCGCTTGTCAGGTCTTCTTATCACGCTGACCAACAAGTCTGAAATTTATATTATCATGATGCAGGGGAATTTTGAAGATTGGGGTATCATTGATTTTAACAAGGCATGGGACAAACAAAAGTATCTGTTCAATCTTGGCATCCAACAACGAAAAACTCAAAAAAACCTTGGTTTTCATGACACCCTTATTTTGTGTGAACACCCCCACGTGTACACCCTGGGTCGCAATAGCAACAAAAACAACCTGCTTCTCCATGAAAATGAGATAGAAACCAAACACATCAAGCACATCAGGATTGACAGGGGAGGCGACATTACGTACCATGGACCCGGCCAGGTTGTTGGCTATCCCATCATCAATCTAAAAAATCACGGATTTTACACCAAAGAATACATTCATAACATCGAGGAGGTCATCATTCGGTGCCTGGATAAATACAACATTAAAGGCATACGTTTATCAAACGCACCCGGTGTATGGCTTGACATGAAACATCATGGAAAAACTCTCAAAATTGCATCCGTCGGGGTACGTGTAAGCCGCTTCATTACCATGCATGGTTTTGCGCTCAATGTAAACCCCGACATGTCATATTACCAGTATATCAACCCATGTGGCTTCAACCATGAAGTGATGACCTCAATGGAGATAATAACAGGAAAAACAATCAGTGTAAAAGGAGTGAAATCAAGTTTAAAACAACACTTTTCCAGGGTTTTTAATCTCAGTTTTTAATAATCACCTCACTACCATCACAATGCCAGTTAAATCTTCAATTTCTCTAAAAGACCTCTATTATAACTCACTTTAAATTTACAATTAGTTTTTGGGGCAATTTGATTATAACATGTTTAATCAAATTTTTCCGCTTAGAGATCAATGACATTTTATCAAAAATAAGTTCATCAGTATTAGTGTTTTCCAATAATCATAAAAAATAAATTGTCATTCAACAACCGGGGCATGAAAATATAATTTTTTGTTAATATCCTTATCCAGACTTGAAAGCCATTTAGCATAATCCTGCTGTTTCCGCACCGGATTATAATCCAGATTATATGGTTTGTCACAATACACAAGGCGGTACAAATTATGCAAAACCAAGTAATCCATCCCTGCGTATTGAAATTGTTTAGCACCGCGCCATGTAGGTGCATCCTGCGGCCAGACAATCCGTGAAGAAGTGCTCCAGTACACACTATAATGCTCTCGTGTAGTGTCAGAAAAAGGACCATCGGGAGGTGCTTTTTGCAACACATTGGCAAACCATGTGCTGTCTTCTTTCCACATGCTTGTTCCCGGGTGATATAGTGTTTTTAGCTTATCCTGATTCAGCAGATAATTTGTCAAAATATAATATTGGTAACGGTGTTTCATTCCGATTTCCCTCAGTGAAAAAAACACAGGTGAATGTTGGCCGTGAACGTTACCAAAAGCTGCAAGGGAACGGGTTTTGTTATCATCCCAGTTTCGTGGCAAAGCAATCGCTGCACCAAGCGGCAATTTCAGCTCTTTATAATAAACGGTCTGAAAAAGCCATTTCAGAAACCCGGAATCCGTGTTTTCAAACGCTAAATCACAGCGTCCTGTGATCTCTTCGACAGTACGTGTAAAACCATGAGCATTGACCATGATACCAAAATCATTTCCAGAACCTTCACGCACCGGCTTTTCAGTTACAGGATTATTGATGTACCACCGTGTACTAAGTATTTTGAATGTTTCCACCGCGGTTACTTTACCTTTACTGAACCAGGGCTTAAACACTATTGCAGCTTGTTTTTTGTCCTGACACAGCGTTTGTAGTAACCGTAAGCTTAAATCATCAACCCAGGCTTTAAAATCAACTACATCATGGACCCAAATATTTTTTCCCTCCAAATACCGGGGGATCATATTATTGACAAAATTCACAGGAATATCACCCACGTATTCCTTATCTAAAAAATGGCCTGCTATTGCCATGGCTTCGAGCAAATGTATGATGACATCCTGAC
>JBNGDT010000029.1:5233-16648 GCA_049975305.1 Bacteroidales bacterium
TCATTCCCTGCATAGGAATTGTTCCTTTCTGAAAAATTGATCTGTATTTATTTGTCTTTGTCATTGCTTCATCCGGTTCTCCAAAATCCAACCCGAAATGCTTGTGATTTGACATCCAGAAGCCAAAACTAACATCATCCCTGATCATAAATCCGTTAATATCACCTGGATAATAGATATATTCGTTAATAGCATTTCCATCATACAGGATTTGTTTATCATGATACAACCTGAGGTTATATTCGGAATAGAGATCCAGCCGCTCCAAAGCCAAAAAGGTATAAAACAAAGCTGCCAGCGAAGCATTATAATCCTGACCGTTACGCTTTAGCAATTCAATTTCGGTAACAAGTAACATAATATAATTGTTAAAATTGCTGTTTCCATCACTCCAGCTCAGATAATTGTATCCCCATTTGTCACAAAACCTGTCAACAGCAGGAATATTGACACCATAATACTCAACATCAGGACTAACAACCACAAATTCCGTTTCGAGGCGTTCCCTGTAGTGGTTATACTTTTTCATCAATGAATTAACGGGGTCTTGTGCCCGGCTGTTTAAGCCGATTATTATCAAAAAAAAGCCTATTGAAAAAGTGATTATTTTATTTTGCATCTACCTGTATAGTTGGTTCTATATCCAATTTTTTTCTGATGAGTTTACGCATTTCATCAATACACTTATGTACTTTTTCTTTGCCATTTGGTAGCTAAATTAGAGAAATTCCATCAAACACATGAACATTCTGTGTTAATTTATATTTTTTGCCCCGGGTAAATCAAATCCGGCATATACAAGGTTCATGGTCTTGTGATATAGCAAAACACAAACAAGAGAAAGCATGGGATTAATTGTAATACCCTGTCAATACGCCAATAATTACACCAACAACAATGCCTTCAAGGGAGCCAATAATGGCATATTTGATGTTTTTGTTTCTGGCAGATCGCTGGTAAGTATAAAAAAAGTCTTCCTCTTCTTCAAATTCAGGATATTTCCATATAATCCGGTTTTTATTAGGCTTTACCAAAGCCATACCTCCCACATAAGCTATCGGGATGAACCCACTGAGAAAAGGGTTTTTTGAAACCATCATGCCGCCGGCTCCCACTGCAAAACCACCTGCCATTGCCCACCATGGGTCATATTCCTTTCTGGCAATTCTGTAGCCTTCCACATAATGGCGCATTTGGTTTACACTAAGATTATTACTTGAATCCACAAGCACATAAAGCACATATTCCTTATTGGTACTGTCTGTGACTGAAAATACATTATCAAGCGACTGGGAGCGGGTTTTTAATTTTCCCGAAGGTAGCTTTAACTTATAATAAAACATTGAAGCAGATGTATCAATCATGTATTTTTCAACGTGAAGTTCTTTACCGTTTAACAGTATTAGTTCGTTCTGAGCATTAACCAGATGACAAGGCATTAGACTTAACAGAACTGCATATATATATACATTCCTTCCCATAAACTTTTCCTATTTTTGTACAAATATAAAAAACCATACATAACTAAAAATAAATATTATGATTCTATTCTGTAATTTAACGGAATAACACAATCGCGCAAGATATAAAATAATACACCATTCATTCTATATGGCTCTTATTTTTTATATGCGTAATCATGATACTATCTTTTTCGTTTTTAAAATAAACGGCTCTTTCATTGAGCATAAATCCGGCCTTGTCAGGTTTCAAATTAAAAACCGTAGATGCATCAATAGTGTTTTTGAGGTCGGTTTTTATAATGTCATTGTATTTGCTAATAAATTCACCCGGGGTATTGATGAGAAACGCATCGTTTCCTGAAATAACGTTTAACGGATATGAAACCATATTATGAGCAATCATCTCAGGCTGGTCGTTTTCAACCAAATATTTAAAAGTGTAAAAGAATTCTACAATAGCCAGGTTACTTAACCCAGTTTCCAGTTGTAAATCAAAATTACGACTTCTCATCTGAATGGCAATATCATTAAAATTATACGTTTCATTGATGGTTGATTTCATATCGGGGAACATACGGATATAGTCTTCAGCAGAGTAATTGATGTTGTAATTTTTATCGTCATGGTAGGTAAACTGAAAATAGGTTTCGGCTGCCGGGGCATCAAAATGCATTGAACTTGTATCCCATGGCATAAAAACAGGAGTTGAATCAGGCTTCATCAGCAGGAAACCATTGCTATAAGATTCTGTTATCTTTGCAACATCCAGCCTATGTACATTTCCTTTTTTATCTTCATACCTGAGAAGTTGTTTTTTTAGCTGGTAAGGGAATTCTCTGTATTCCGCTTTCAATAATACAATATCATAGGATTCACAGTATGTTTCGGCCTCCATGATAAGCCAGCTTTGTGCTTCACCTGCTTTTGTATCTATTAAGCTTAACATCAAAGGTATGGCTGCATCAACAGAAATATCATTTGCCGGAACCAGCCTGCCTGATTCATAGGCAATTTTGTTTGCCTGCTCCCCTGTATTTTCAAAAACAATGGTGTATTCATTTTCATTGTTGTTACAAGCAATAAAAAACAGCAAAACAATAACAAACCAATATGTTTTAATGTGTTTCATATTTTTATCAACAATTCATAAATAAGCAAAGATGTGCAATAATTATACCAAAATTTTTTATTGATACGATTATTTTTATTAACCACACTCTGTTAAAGGGAAATTCTATTACTTCTTTTCTTTCAGAAAACAAATTTGAAGTTTTGTGTAGAAATCATTCCTGTGATATTTTTCTTTTTTATTGGGTTGATCCTCAGAAAAAGGGCAATAGATTTCGCATACTTTGTTCAGAAAGTGTTTTAAATATTTTTCCGGTAAATCCAGGTCCCTGATACGGTATTTGGTATCCTCTTCATACATGGGCAGAAAATCTTTCGGATGTGCAAAATTTTCATTGTATTCAGAAGTAAACATTTGTAACAGATCTTCTTTTTCCTGCTCAATCATGCTAATTTCTCAAATTATGTATCCGTGTAGCACAGATGAACCCTTTTCATTGATGGGGAAAAAAATTTCACACTCAAGCCATCAGGAGTTCAGGCAAAAAACACCTCATTCTATAATTTTCCCATTCAGTATAACAGTATCAATCAAATCGCTGCCATAAGCATAAGGCATAAAGTGCCGTGACGGGATTTCATTTGTGATATACAGATTGGCCTTTTTGCCTTTTGTAATGCTACCGTAATCTTCACTCAAGCCCATGGCATAGGCTGTGTTAATGGTAGTGGCATTCAAGGCCTCATCCGGGGTGAGGCGGTAATTCACACAAGCAAACGATGTCATCAGTTTCATGTTTCCAGTTGGGGAGGAACCTGGGTTATAATCCGACGCAAAAGCCACCGGCAAACCGTAATCAATCATGTCACGCGCGGGTGCATAAGGCATATTCAGGAAAAAAGCAGCTCCCGGCAACACAGTAGGCATCGTATCCGATTCTTTTAATGCCTGCATCTCCGCCTGCCCCGTATATTCAATATGATCCACCGACAAGGCACCGTATTTCACACCAACCTGTATGCCACCGGATTTTGCAAGCTCATTGGCATGAATTTTCGGTTTAAGTCCGTATTTCATGCCGGCCATAAGGATACGGTCGGTTTCTTCCACCGTAAAGAAGCCTTTATCACAAAACACATCAATGTAATCGGCCAGGTTTTCGGCTGCCACAACGGGAATCATTTCATTGATAACCATGTCCACATAATCACTTTGCCTGCCTTTATATTCAGCGGGCACAGCATGCGCACCAAGAAACGTAGATTTCACTGCAACCGGGGAAGCGTCTTTAATGCGCCTGATAACCCGCAACATTTTCAACTCATCCCCAGGGTTCAGGCCGTAACCGCTTTTGATTTCCACAGCACCGGTACCCTGCATCATAATTTCATCCACACGACGCATGGATTGTTCATACAAATCTGCTTCACTGGTATTATGCAACAATTTAGCAGAATTTAAAATGCCGCCGCCACGTTTGGCAATCTCTTCATAACTCAGTCCTTTAATCTTATCAACATACTCAATTTCACGGCTGCCGGCAAACACGATGTGCGTATGTGAATCACAAAAAGACGGAAAAACCATCCTGCCGGTTACATCCAGCTCCATAAGCTCATCGGCGGAATTAACATGCGCATTGTTTTCCAGTTCATCCATGCTGCCGTAATCCTTGATGTGTTCTCCTTCAATCAACAACCATGCATCATCAATGCATGTTACATCGGCCATGTCTTTTCCGGCACGCCACAATTTACCACTTTCATCAGTACCAACAAGCGATTTAATATTTTTCAGTAATAGCATACAAAACGATTTTTATGGGTTAAAGTAAAGTCTAAAAATAGCAATTTTTCATACGCATTTCTTTTTGGGGTTCTGTTTTTTCTGTTTTGTTTTGATCTGAATCACAGCCGCCCACCTACCAGCCACGTCTGGTAAACCGGCAGGGACGGGCAGATATATAAGCGCTGCCAGTCCAATTACATCAAATAAAACTGCCAAATCTATAAAAATAATACAATCCTTCAACACCACCAAGGGAGTTTTGTCTTTCGTGCAGGACAGGAAGATTCACCCCCTGGCATCTCGTAGCACCAATAAATTCAAAAACACTGGCTCGCCCCCGGCATTTGTTTGTAGGTAATTCCTTGTAAAAATCCACCACGTAAACCAATTGCAGCCCTTGAGCCTGTACTGAAAAACTCACAACGAAAGCTAAACCAAGAATAAATAATATTTTTTCATGCGTTTGCTCTGTTATTAACAATTATTTACAGATTAGTCACCATTTTTTAATAATTTTGTAATTTGGAACATTGAAGCTTAAAATCAGATCGCACGTATTATTTATAAGGCAAAGTCTATGGAAAACATCATCGAACTGCAACATTTGGTCAAGAATTATGAAATGGGCATCCATACAGTCAGTGCGTTACGCTCTATTGACATGATCATAAAAAAGAATGAATATATCAGTATCATGGGACCGTCAGGCAGCGGGAAATCAACGCTGATGAACATCATCGGATGCCTTGATTCGCTAACAAAAGGCGAATACATCCTCAACGGCACCAACGTAAGCCAGATGACCGACAATGAACTGGCAGAAATACGTAACCAGGAAATCGGTTTTATATTCCAGGTTTTTAACCTCCTGCCCCGCTTCAGTGCCTTGGACAATGTTATGTTACCATTGGTTTATGCCGGAAAGAAAAAGAAAGATCGGGAAAAAAGGGCGAAAGAAGTACTAGCGTCTGTTGGATTGGAAGACCGCATGAATCACAAGCCAAATGAACTTTCCGGTGGTCAACGCCAACGTGTTGCGGTGGCACGTGCCCTTGTCAACAACCCTGCCATTATTCTTGCCGATGAACCCACAGGCAACCTTGACACCAAAACCTCGCTTGATATAATGCAGCTTTTCGGGAAAATTCACAATGCCGGCAATACCATTGTGTTGGTAACCCACGAAGAAGACATCGCGCATCACGCACACAGAATTATTCGCTTACGGGATGGAGAAATTGAATCAGATATTATTAATGACAGTCCAATAAGCCTTCTAAATTCATAATCATTATGTCTAAAATTTACACAAAAACAGGTGATTACGGAGAAACCAGACTTTCTACCGGGCAGAAGATACAAAAAGATGACCCCAGACTGGAGGCATACGGCACCATTGACGAACTCATTTCATGGTTAGGAATGATAAAGGCATACGAGATACCTGAAGAACAAAGCCATACCTTGTCTAAAATTCAGCACGACTTGTTTTCAATATGTTCCCATATTGCTTGTGATGCAACTGACTCGAAAACAAAGCATGTGAAATTGCCGCAACTTAATGACGAGCACATTCGTTTTATTGAAAATAAAATCGACAGTATGAATAATAAACTACCGGCACTCACAAACTTCATACTACCGGGAGGGGATCCACAGGTAGCATCTTGT
Source organism: Bacteroidales bacterium (assembly GCA_049975305.1). Classification (GTDB taxonomy): domain Bacteria; phylum Bacteroidota; class Bacteroidia; order Bacteroidales; family ML635J-15; genus JAQIBY01. Next base: position 11,225 of record JBNGDT010000029.1, read on the forward strand.
CATATTGCCCGCACAATTTGCCGGAGGGCAGAAAGGCGAGTTGTAACCATTACCAAAAACACAAAAGATACTAACAATTTTATCATTTCATTTTTAAACCGCTTATCCGACTATCTCTTCGTTCTGGCACGATATACAGCACGTAAAAATAATATCATTGATATTTTATGGAAAAATGATGTTTGAATAATAATATTTTATTTAAATTCGCATTCCTAAAAAAAAATCTATAATTAGAAATTTTATGTATTGGACTCTTGAATTAGCATCGAAACTAGAAGACGCCCCATGGCCGGCAACCAAGGAGGAACTCATCGACTATGCCATCCGATCCGGGGCCCCGCTCGAAGTCATTGAAAACCTTCAGGAAATTGAAGATGAAGGAGAATCGTATGACAGCATTGAAGACATCTGGCCGGATTATCCCAGCAAAGATGATTTTTTCTTCAATGAAGATGAGTATTAAGCTTATTTGCCATTAAGGTTTATTTAACAAAACCCACAGAGATGTGGGTTTTTTGTTGACAGAGCACTTTTATCTTTTTTTGGTAAACATGAACCGTTAATCAAGACCAATTTTTATTCCACAATCATATTTTCACTGGCAACGGCTGAGCCACCTTCTAAGTAATAAACAGTGTAGTGCCCCTGGGCAAGGCCGGAAACCTGCACGCTTTGCTGTCCATCATCCGTGAGGCTTATGGTGCGGACGGGCTGTCCGTAAGCATTGGTAATCTGCAAACGGCTGTTTGGGGTTTCGGAATACACTTCTACGGTAAAATCCCCGCTATTGGGATTGGGAATGATGGTGAGGTTGGGGGCAGGGGTGTCGGTGTTATCGCTTTGTTCCGTGCCGGGGGCATTCAGGCTGTCCTGGGTATGAATATCTTCCATGGTGTTTTCATAGGTTTGCCTGCAATCCTGGATGGCAGCCATAAATGCATCCGGGGCCAAATTGCCCAGCTTGGCTTCACGTTCGGCATCAATATAGCATTGCCAGCGGTTAACATAAGCAATTTCCCTGTCCATCTCGGGGATGTCATATTTCAGTGATTCTAACATGGTAAGCGACTGGTTGTAATTCTCACGCAAGCGCTCAAGCAGTGCGTTGTCTAAGGAATATTCATAATAGCCTGTCCGGGAAACATCCGGATTTTCCATCAGTGTTTTATTCAGGTACATGACATCATCCAAAGACTGGTTAAAGCCTGCATTTTCTGTGTCGTGGCTGACAAATGCAAAATAGGCATCCAGCACATCGTGCATACTCCCCCATGCTATGTCTTTATAGTAATGTACATCCGCATCAGCATAAGCATCACAGGTTTCAATGATATTAACGTAGTTATGTATCATACCCTGGTAACCACCGGCTGATTGCACTTGCTCCAATTGAACCGGCAGCGTATATACGGCCTCATCAATGGGCAGACTTTGGTTTTCTGAAACGGATACCAGTGGTAAGGCTGATGTTTCGGTTTCTTCCTGTGTCAAGCTGTCGGATGAAGTTGTTTCATTTAACTCCTTTTCTTTAATATGTGAACAAAAATGTACAGATGGGTTATTGTCAACTAAAGTAACTGGTGTGTAATCAAACCAGCATCCATATACACCCAGCCTATAATTAGTACCGTGAACGGGTGTTGCAGAAATATCATCTTCCCATTGGTTATTATTAACATACAAATTTGGAGACCTCCCGCATATTGCTCTAATATCTGTCAAACCATAAACTGCATAATCGTTATTAACCGATTGCAGCCGGTTATATCCATAATTTGCATAAATTTTGCCATAATTCAGATATATGGTTTTTTCATTATCTGAAAAATCATTCTGAGCATCGTTTTCGATGTGTACATCAGTACCTGCCGCGGTATATATGCCATAACGATTGTTGTTGATGTATGTACAATACACCTCCATATCAAAATTGCCTGAAGACCTGATGCCATCATAGTTGTTATTCTGGATTTCACAGATATCCACATTTAGATCGGCGCTGCTGCTACCGTGGTAAATGGCACCATAATCATTGCTGAACATGTTTGTCCGGTATAAATCCGACCCAAAACTCATGGCTTCGCAATCTAGGGCGGTATCGTTGTTGGTGAATTCACAATTGCTTAGATGTACACCTTTATTGTACACATACAGGCCGGTTTGATTTTCAATAAAATCTGAGCCGGATACAGTTAGTGCAGAACCTCCATAAGTGTTGTTTGCATTTAAACCGTATTTACCGTACTCAAAAGTACAATTTTCAATGGTAACATATTGCTGTCCCCAAAAACTAAAACCACGATGGCCATTGTAAATCCCATTATCAGAGGTGATTTTAATATTACTTAGGATGGTTTCTTCATCACCTGTATCAATATCATTTTGTAGCCGGCAATTTGAGCCCATTTCAATTTTGCCGTCCCTAAGTTCCACTTTATCAATACCTTCGGGGAAATGCACGGTGCTTTGCTGCACTTCCATGATTTTATCATTCTGGCCGCTGCCCTGCAGCACAAAGGATGCATTGCTGCCGCAGAAAATGTTGTTGGTGGCATCTCCGCCGGGGTTGGAAAATTTGATGTAGCCGTTGCCGGAGAAGGTGAAAGTGGCGTTGGAGGCGATGTGTAAATCGCCTTCGATTTCCAGGTTCGTGTTGTCATCCAATAGCGTTAGAGATGCTCCGTTATTGAAAACAAGCTCACCTGAGTTGTTTGTGTCATGATTCACCATGATTTTACCATTTTCAGCAAGCACAATATCTGAACCATTTTTAAATTCCAGCGTACTGCCTGCTTCAACATTGATGTTTCCTGCATAATTTTCATCTTCCCAGTGGTATAATTCACTGCCGGTATCAAATATCAGGTGGCCTCCGTTTTGGATGGTGATATGAGGCAGATTTGTTAAAAGATGCATAGGTGCAGCAATTGTTAATGTGCCTTCAACAATCAATGAATCACAGCAAAATGTGGTGTCATTCCATGTAATATTTTGGCCAGTTTGTATATAGGATGGTGTGCATTCATTAAAATGCTTTGCTTTATACACTGCATGGTAAGCATTTAAACGACCTGCATTGAATACCCCATTATAGTAATTTTGAACAACCCAGGTATTTGCTTCATCAAAATCTGCAATAGAATCAGCACTTGTTTTTAAAATATGTTCAATTTCAGGGGGTGTTAAGGTAGAATCTACGCTTAGCATAAGACCTGCAACTCCTGAAACAATAGCAGTAGAATTAGATGTTCCGTTTCCATTAACATAGGAACTTTCACCATCTTCCCAGTGTGTAGTAGTTATGCCAATACCAGGAGCGCAAATTCCTATATATGGATTGCATTGATATTGAGGGTCATCTAAATAAATTTTATTTTCATGATTAACAGCCCCTACAACAATAACTCCAGGAATATCATAAATTTGATGCTTGTTATTAACACTGGGATTTCGATAATTTCCTGCTGCGGTTACAATTAATGTACCATTATCAACAATATTTTGGTAAAATAAAATATCATAACTTTCAGTTTCAAAAGCGTAATCACTTAAACAAACATCTTGATAGCTTATGTTTAATATTTTTTCTTGTTGTTCAAAAGTTGCATAATCTATGGCGTTATGAATTTCAGAAATATGGAAATGTATATTATTACCTGCATCTGACAGCCTGTATCCATTAAACTTTAACTTATTTGAAAGGCCGCTTATTCCTTTATTGTTTCCTACTTCTGCAGATATTATACCGGCCATAAATAAACCATGAGGCCAAATTGTATCACCAGGGTCAGGTGGTAAAAAATAATCTCTTTTGTCACCATAATACGGCCCATATATATTATTTACTTTGTTTATAATATCTTTTTATAATATCTTCATGTAAATTTTGATAAAAATCTCTATCAATTATCCCAATTTTTATTGCGGTATCACCCGTTGTAATATCCCATGCACAAGGTAAATCTATTAAATTCTGTATATAGCTTGTGTCTAAAGGATCAGTGGCATATACAGGGTTATCACAACAAGGGTTGCTTGGATGATCATAAAAAACAGTATCAAAAAACGTCTTTCTATTCAACACATTAAAAATGGAATCTTCATTTGCTGTACAACTAAGGTGATAGAACTTTTTTAACTCATCTATATGCCGGTATATTTTTCTGAAATAATTAACTTCATCAAGTGCATACATACTGTTTTGCAGAGAATCAAATTCAATCAATTGCTGCTTTGTCAAACGGTCTTTTTGTACTGCAATAATTACCGAATCAGCTTCATTTTGTGAAAAAGATAATTTAACAAAAAACACCAGAGATAATAACAATATAGCATACTTTTTCATGATCATTCAATTTTTGGTTTTAATTATTTTTTTCCTGAATAATTGTTCATTATTATTTATAGTAACAATATAAAAGCCTACAGGATAATCTGTAAAACTAACAGTATGTTTTTCTGAACAAACATGATTTTGATAAATCAATCTACCTGAAGCATCGAATATTTTTATTAAATCTCCTTTTGGTTGATTTAATTTAATGTTCAAAACATTATCTACAGGATTTGGATACACATCTATTTTTGAATTAACATCATTTTTTGAGATATCTAAATGCTCCTGATAATATGAAATACAGGAATCGTTTTTTGAACGAAAAATATTAACACTACCGTCGTAATAACAATTAAACACCTCTTCATTATAACCACCTTCAAAAACATAGCACATGTCTGTAGTTACTGAACCTACAAATGACACGTAAGTGCCAATAGAGGAACTGGGGTATAATACTCCACACCATCCACTAGTGTTTAAATAATCCAGGTGAAATGTGTTAATGGTTGTGTTTGTTTCACATAATGGATAAGTAGTATTGGGCCACCCACCACTCATTCTTTCAACAACTGAATCAACATAATAATCACCGTAACAATCCTCTGGTGCAAGTGGACAATATATACGTATTGTATCTCCGTCGGTTGCAGTATAATCGTACAATTGTTGAAATTCATCCTCTCCAAAACTATACATGTAAATTTTACCATCTTCCTGGAATGTATATCTGTAATTAACATCTAATAACATATTGGATGTTTTTTCGTAAATTGCCACTTTAAGCTTTTTGCATTCTTTCCCGTTAAAAACCGTATCCTTTTCTGAATGTACATACCAGTATGAATTACCACTCATACCAGTGGTAGAATACATCCACACAGCCCCAACAGGTGCCCACTCCCAATCAACTTTTGTGCTGTCGTTTTTTTGATTTTGAGGGTATCCAAGTGAAGCTAGAATCAATAACACCAAAAATGAAAAAGCAATTTTTTTCATAACACAAAATTTTTTAAAATGTTTCCATCCTCACAATTCAATCTTTCCAATTCATACCACAATGATAATGAAATTTTTCATACAAT
>JBNGDT010000030.1:0-16349 GCA_049975305.1 Bacteroidales bacterium
TTGTTTGAACGGCAAAGATAAATAATTTAGGTGAAAGATTGAGTATTCATTTAAATGATAATGTTACTGTCAATGATACCCTTACAATGACACAGGGAAACATCAACAGTGGAGATGATAAAATCACCGTTGGGGAGTCTAAAACTAACTATGGAACTTTAGATTACACATCAGGGCAAGTAATTGGTAAATATGAAAAATGGTTGACAAACACAAATCACAGTGGTGTAAAACAGTTTTTTCCGGTTGGAACGGATGCATATTGCCGGCCTGCTGAGCCTACTTTTACTATCGGTGGAGGTGTTGTAGGTGGAGGTACCGTTATTGCAGAATTTGTGGCAACTAACCCCGGCAATGGTGGATTGCCATTACAGGATCCACCACAAACCAATCCGGACTCTATACACAATACTTTTAATGAAGGTTACTGGACACTTACTCCTGCAAACGGAATAAGTATATCCGGGTATGACCTGGAACTTACAGGTAATGGATTCAGTTCATTTCCCATTGACACGGAAACACGATTATTGACACGTGCCGGATCCGGAAATAACTGGACAAATGAGGGTACACATGTAAATGCTGTAAATCCTACGGCAAAAAGGACAGGCCTGACAACATTCCTTGCACATTTTTGTTTTGGTGATGATACTGACTGTGAAGCCCCGGTTACTTCTTCCATTACCGGAAGTACAAGTGTTTGTACTAATGACACGAATGTGGTCTATTCTGTAACAAATACCACCGGATCCACTTATACATGGACAATTACGGGAGGAACAATTGCTTCCGGTCAGGGCACAGATAGTATTGAAGTCAACTGGGGGTCTGCAGGGATGGTTGGTAATATTGAGGTTGTAGAGCACAATGGCTGCACTTATGGCGATCCGGTAAATTTATCTGTGGTAATTCATACCATTCAGCCATCTTCTATATCCGGGACAGTATTTGTTCCTGTTGAGCAAACCGGTGTTTCATACTCTGTAAATGATACATCAGGTTATTCATATACATGGACAATAACCGGAGGTACACTGACATCAGGACAGGGAACCAACAGCATTACCGTTGACTGGAACAGCACTGCCGGATGGGGAGAAGTGAAGGTAGTTGCATCTGGTGCCTGTGGAAGTGCCCCCTCTACAGAATTGGATGTATGGAAATACATTGTGATTGAAAGTATTACTACAGGCAATTGGGATGATGTCAATACCTGGGATTGCCATTGCGTGCCCCTTGAAACTGATAATGTAAGAATAAATAACGGGCATACGGTTTCGGTGAATGTATCTAACGCTACTGTAAAAAGCCTTACCATTACTGCAGCAGGAGTGTTGGCCTCAGGTAACAAGGGATTTACAGCTACCGGCCATGTCACTATTGATGGCAGTTTTACAGGAACCAATATTTTAACCTTGAGTGGTAACAATACAACCATTAGTGGTATTGGAACCATTAAGAACACCAAAGAATTGAGTATTACAGGTGGAAATAAAACAATTGCATCAAATTCCATGCTGACAAAAACAGCAGGCAATGTGGATATAGCTTTGGGTATTTCTGTCACTAACACTGGAAGCTTCGGTATTCAGAACGGAAATTTGACATTATCCACTACCAGTAGCTGGGAGAATGCCGAATATTCAACCCTTGAATTAGGCGGAGAAATATCCCTGACAGATGGGGATGTGTTTGCTTCTGCATTTAATAATACTGTAAATTATTGCTTTGCCGGCAATCAAGATGTCAGAAGCACGACTTATTACCATCTTATAACAAGTGGGGGAGCAGCGGGAACCAAAACATTGGCCGGTCATGTAACTGTAAACGGGAATTTTACCATTGATACAGCAGCAACCTGTGATGTAAGTACAAACAATTACGTCATGTATATTCGTGGTAACTGGACCAATAATGGTAATTTTATCCCGCAATTGGGAACAGTATATTTTGAAGGCACTTCCAAACAAACAATCAGCGGCACTACTGCCAACACTTTTTATAATATCGTAATAAATAATACCACAGGCAGTAATGCAGATATCATGCTTGAAGATAATGATCTTACTGTAAGCAATTCCGCAACTTTCACACAAGGTATAGTGAACACAGACACAAATACATTTGTATTTGGGACATCTGCTACAACAAATGAAGGTTCAATCACAAGTTTTGTTGACGGTGAAGCCGAAAAGACAAGCGCTACTTCTGCATTTACTTTCCCAACCGGCCATGTGACTGACAGGGATATTGGTGATGGCTTGCAGACATACAAAATATGGGCGCCTTTTTCTGCTACGCCGGCAGCTTCTACAAATATCAATGTAAGGTATTTTTATTCAAATAATAATCTGCACACCTGGTGGTATCACGACTGGACGCATGAGTCTCCGCTGACCCATACCACCGGCCGGGAATACTGGCTGGTTAATTCCGGACAAAATTTGGATGTTACACTGTCATGGAGAAACAACAATCCCTGTTCCATACACGATTTCTGTGATGGTGGTTCTCAGTTGCAATACCTGACAACTGCATACTGGGATAACATCTGGAAAGATGCCGGCGGCGACGCATCAGGGGAATCCACAGTGACTGGCGACATTTCTTCCTTTGTATCTGTTCCTTTTGCAGCCAAAGGAGAAAGGCAGATTACCTTTGGTGGAACCAGTAAAGACATCCCGCTACCAATAGAACTACTGAATTTTGATGTCACATGTGATCATGAAAATGATGCGATTGATGTTTCATGGACTACAGCCAGCGAAATCAACAATGATTATTTCACGCTATACCGTAGCATTGACGGTATCAGTTTCGAAGAGATCGAACGGATCACAGGATCAGGCAATACATCGGAGGCACAAACCTATGCATTCACGGATGATTTTGCCCCTGTTGGTGATGTTTATTACAAACTGTCACAAACAGATTTTAACGGTTTAACCGAGAATTTTATGGTTACTTCTATCAACTGCTTTTCGCCGGACAATAAAATTTCGGTAAAAGTTTTTCCCAACCCGTTTAGAGATATCTTAAATGTTGTATTTACAAACTGGCCTCTGGGAAAAACAACGCTACGGCTGATCGATATGCAGGGGCATCTCATATTGCAAAAAAGTGAAAATATCCAGGGGAGGAACACACACATTCAACTCCGTTTTGATGATATTTCCCCTGGCATGTATATTTTCAATTTGCGTACAGATAAAGTGAACAAAAATTTGAAAATAGAGAAACAATAACAAAGGATGAGCCCAGTCTAATAAGTCATCGACTTGCCACGAAGACACAAAGTATCACAAATCTTAAAATATTATAATTCAGCCGTTTGTGATTCTTAGTGTCTTGGTGCCTTTACCGTCATGCGTCGGTACAAGTGTTGCATTTTTCATTTTTTTGAATTTTTAGACTGGACTCAAGGATTATTCTGCAACAACCAATTTCCCTGCACCAAGCACACCGCCCTTATCTTTAATGCGGTAGTAATATACACCACCGCTGATATCGGTTGCCGGCATGTTGTATTCAGCGGATGTGATGCCCTGGATATGCCGGATTATTCTGCCGGAGGCATCATACAATTCAATGTCGTACTCATCAGCAGTTACGCTGAATTTTACGTAATTGGCGGCAGGGTTCGGGAACACTTCAACCTGATGTTGTGCATTTATTTCAGCAGCTTCTGTGATAACCTGACTCATTTTTCCAATGATATTAAACACCTCGTTTGTCAACACCGGAAGGTTGTAATCAAAGAAAATGGCGGCGCTGTTGTTTATCTCTGTAAAAATCTGGTTACCCGGTTGCTGATGCATTTTAAATTTCACAAACCCATGGCTTTCAGGTTCGTTGGCATTGCTGTCCGGCAGGTTGATACCTTCAAATGACCAGCGGATTACATTGGGCAGGGGGAAGTCAATTTCACAGGGATGGCTCGAAGCAATGGGTTCGAAAGTAGTTATATCCAGGAATTCTGAAATGGTATCCACAACAACCACTTTTTCTGCCGGAGCATTACCTGTGTTTTGGAAACGAATTCTGTATTCCAATACATCCGTAGAATCAATGAAATGGTGTTCAGTTATGCCCTGTGGCAACACAGCTTTATCATTGGGATCCCAGGCACTGGCAACTTCCACACATTCGACATCCACAAACGGATCCTGCTCGTCCAGAGGTACAGCAAGAATTTCACCGAGTGAATTATTGGGATCACCACACTGCTCAATGCTTTCCTGTGGTTCACTGTTGCCGGGATGCCCGGGTCTCTGATCGGCTTCCAACCTCAATGTGGTTCCGGTTGCCGGCCAGCACATTTCCATGGTTTCGCCACCAAGGAGCTGAAATGTTCCCGTTTCCACGAGTATGTTATCTTCAAACAGGCGGTATTCGGAGGGCCCTGACATATCGCCGTCGCCAGGATCGCCTGTATTGGTAATAGAAAAACAAATCAGGCTGTCACCGACACATTCGCCTTCCACGGAAACGCTGGAGTGGTCCCATGTAGAATCAACAGGTTCGCAAAGATCATCGGGATAAATATGCGCTTTAACACAAAGTGTGGTCCCAAGCAAATCCGGGTCACAGGCATAATCTCCATAAATCATAAATGACCCATAAGAGCCAGGCGCTACATTGCCCACATCAAAGGTAAGCAAATTGCCATCTTGTGCGATCAGGTTTCCCCCGTGATCATAAACCAGGTTGTCATCCAGTTCAACGGTAATGGTTGTGTTTTCTGAAGCAATGAGGCCATCATTCTCATAAGAAATACGTAATGAGGTTTCTGTGCAAAGGCCACCCCACCAAAACATGGCGTCCACACTCAATTGCATACAATAATTATCTGCCGTGTTGGCAAAATCCAGGCCGGAAATTGTATCTATACTTTCATTATTTGCTAAAGAGACGACATGATAATCCGGATTAAGCGGAGAAAATTGTTCCCATGGATAAGGGATGTTCAATTGGGTTATTGTATAATCCAATGAATCAACCCATATAGAATATATACCATTATCGTTGGTAATACCGAGATGTCCACCTGGTTCGGCTTTTACCATAATATCGGACATAGGAAAATCATCATTATCAAACACAGCGTTTTCATTGACATCAGCATAAATACGGCCTTGCAGCAAGTCATAACATAAGGGATCGCCAAACAAATTGATACCCCAATTAAAAATAAAACCATCATCAATGGACAAGTTGTCCGTAATGGTTATTGTCCACAGTCCATTGACATGGCATCCGATCAGTTCACTGAACGGTTCATAAGAAGCATAACTGCCTGGGGGGAGGGTGGTTAAGCCTTCTGCCATTTGGGTCATTGTTCCATACATTGGATTTGGGGTCCAGCAATAATCATAACCCACACCGGGAATGCTATCATTGGATTCATCTATTGGTTCACCTAAATAAGTATCACCACCTCCCTGATCCTGCAAAATTATGGATGTTCCGTCAGGGGCAGTCAGCGAAATAATCAAATCGCCGAGGTACGAATGTTCCATATTCACACATACACTCACTATATCAAACGGCGATGTGATGGTAGTTCCGGGCGCATACCCGGACACATAAATGGATGTGGTATATGATACTCCTGATCCATCAGGAAGATAAACGGTATCCGGTGAATGGTGAAAGGCTTTTTGAGCAAAGCCGGACAATACAATGCTCATTGACAACAGAAAGATAAAGGCATATTTTTTCATAACACAGGTTTTTGGTTTGACAATGCGATACTATGTATTAAACGTAATGAGATGCTAAAAGGTTGCTAATTTTTTTGGTTTTTCGTATTTGTATACCGCAAAGTCGCAGAGACGCTGAAATGAAATGATGGTGTGAGGGTGAGATAGAGTGAGGGAGAGAGGGAGAGATGGAGGAGGCGGATGAGCTGTCTTGCGACAGATTTTGGAACGCGGATGACGCGGATTTGATGGATTATCGCGGGTATTGGCTGTCTGCGACAGGTTTTTATTGCCACAGACCGTGTCCGGCGTTAAATTTATCCGGGGTTGGACACACCTGTATTCGGGCTTCACCAGTATGTTATTGCTTAATCAGTTGAACTTTATTAACTGAATCTTTGGTGATAAGTATTAGTGTGTAAACTGATGGAGCAATCATTGAGAGATCTATGATAGTTTTATTTGCACCTTGGATACATTCAATTTGTTGAGTTGTGACCAGTTTTCCTCGTTCATCATATAGTTTGACTATTGGCTGTTCGTTATGGTTGCAATAATATGATATTTCTACAACATCTTTTGTCGGATTTGGATGAACTGTAAATGTTCCGTTTTGGTTTATTATAACAGAAACAATATTTGAGTATGTGTATGAGCCATCGAGGTCATATTGTTTTAATCTGTAATAGAATATTCCATAGTCAACATCTTTATCAAAAGATACATATTTTAATAAAGAGTTACTATTACCACCAGGGGCAAGGCTATTGATTTTATCAATATTTATAAAATTAATTGCATCTGTAGATTTTTGGACAATATAATAGTCATTATTAATTTCGCTTGCAGTTTCCCAGTTAATATTCACAACATTGTTTTTGTATTTAGCGTAAAAAGTGAGCAGCTCGATTGGTAGCGGAGTTTGTTGATATCCAATTGCATATTGTGAGAAGGCTGACCACCCACTTCTTTTTGCATAACCGTTAGCAACAGCATGCAGAGTTGCCGTACCTCCAAGGGCAGTCCAGTCTGAAGCAAGGGTTGATGTACTAGGCCTTTTAAGTGGAGCAAACTGGTTGTCTATTAAACCTGCAAATGTTCCGTAACCCCCATCATTAAACCAAAGTGCAATATCATAGCTGCCACCTGTAGGACCAGCATCGGCATCAATTTGCCAGATACCTTCACTTGCAATATAATCATAAATAATTGCTCCATCAGTGGCTTTTGCAGGGTCTAAAATTCCAGTATTTGTGAAACTGGATAAGAACTTTGCATCCAGGTAGGTAACTCCGGTTAGACTGTTATTTTTTAACTCTGCTAAAGCATATCTACTTGAAACGCCAACCGGAAATGCATAATCTGTAATTGAAGTTGAAATATGACGTCTAAGATTACCGTTAACATACCTGTCGGCATTAAATCCATCAATTGCATTTGTAGCTGTATTTTTAAGAACAAGTTTATTATCTCCTGTAACAACAGTACCATTAATAAATGTTATGGTTCCGTTTTGGCTTATTATCATGTCTCCAGCAGTAAGTGTTAAAGTAGGAGTAGTTGCGGAGTTGTTTATTCTTACATTATTAAACTCTCCGGTAGCTGTCTCGCTTTTTATATATTGTTGTGCTGTGCTGCCAATAAAAGAAACAGTACCATAATCATTTGTAACCAAGCTACCAGCATGTGTAAAATCACCACATAATTCCAGATGTGCTTTGCTATCAGTAAATGTTAAGCTTGCACCATTTACTAGTTCCATATTTTTAGCTGCTGCGGGATCAGGATGAAAGCCTATTTCAGGATAATTGCTGAGTCCTGCACCAATTCTAACATTCGTCCCACAATTTGGTAAACAATTGTTTTTCCAATTCTCTTCAACAAACCAATCATTTGGTGATATTGCATCATCGCCTTCCCAATCAACAGGATCAGGAGGTGTATAATAAGAAACCGCAGGGGTTGCACAATTACCTTCAGCACATCCAGGTGGAACTGCAGACACATAAAACGTTTCAGTACTGGTAACATTGTAGGTAAAACTTGTTGATGTACTTGATTGCAACAAAGTCCCTCCGCATGAATTTGTGTACCAATTATAAATGTATCCGGCCTGAGGCGAATTGATGTAAAAGGTAACATCGCTGTCACCACAAGTTGATTGATTATCTACCGATGGTGCTTCAGGAGTAATGCCTTCAATGACTATTTCTTTGCGTTGCGATGAACAACCAAAACTATTAGTTGATTGTACCCAATATGAATTAGTACCCACAGGAATATTGGTAAACGTAAAGCTCGTTCCGCTGCCGAGTTGTGTACCTCCGGTTTCAGCGTCAAACCATTCAAATGAATATTCCGGATTGGGATTTAAAATAAATACTTCTTGTGAGCCACCCTCGCAAGTTGAGAATGGGCCTCCGTTAATTTCCGGCATTTTTGGTCCGGGATAAATTGTGATATACCGTTCAACGGGTTTTAATTTTCCGCAACATTCGGTTTCGATAATTAAGGTAACTAAGAAAATTTGGTCAACTCCTGTTTGATTAACAAAAGTTATATCAGTTGATGAAGCCGTTGCATTTTCGATAGAAACCTGGCAACCACTTGGAGCTGTTGCGTACCATTCGTATAAATATCCTGAGCTTCCTGCCTCGGAACTGGTGTAAGTGTAAGTTGTGGGACAACCTGAACCTGTTGGTGCACCAAGAATAGAACCCGGATCCGGGGATTCCATATTGATGTTGATGAAATCATTGAATACCTTCACACTTTCAATGATGTCTTTATAACCTGTAGATTCATAATAACTTGTTGCCGGTGTTGTAGTGGCTGATGAAGGAATTGCTCCATTACCAAATAACCAATTGGGAGTTCCATCTTCGGTTGTAAAGGTAAATTCTGAATTTGTACACATCAAATTACTTGCTGTAATCACATGATAATCGGTAATATAAACATTTGGCCAATGAACTACGTTTGGATCGGCGACATTATAGCCTGTACCTCCCGGAGCGCCACCTTCAGACACAATTTCTACATCTTCAATTGTCCCGTTTATGCCATCAGGGGTGTAAATACCATAGACATCAGTTCCATAAGGAGCGGTTACGTACTCATCTGCTCCGATGCAGGGAGTTGTGGCTCTTGTTTGATTATCAATGTCTGTTGTAATTCCTGTTCCTGTTGCAGCAGCGCCAATGGCAGGGCTTGTGCTTTGAATATGCAGATCACAGGCTGTGCCTGTGCCAGTTGGTGCAACCAGCAAAGGATCTGTCACATCGCTATTGTTATCCCCTCCGGTAGCCGTTTGAATGGCGGCCAGGGTATAAACTGCCCCACTACCATCATAAGCTGTAACACCGGAGCTGCCATCCCAATAAATGTTGTTGTCGCTTGTCAGGCTGCTGCTGGTGCTCAGGTAATACGCGTAGTGATATCCGGAACCACCGGTTCGTGCATTGACAAAGATATTGTTTCTTACATCTGCCGTTCCGCTCCCGCTGCGGTAAAAGCTTTCGGTGTTTCGTGTACTTGTAGCTGTTCCTCCTATGTAGGCGGTATTAAACAAGACAGAATTTGAAGATGCCGTTGCTGTTTCAAGCCCCACTATCCAGTTATCTGAGTTTATGCCTTCCACACCAAGCCTGATCATGTTGTTGGAAATGGTAGCTGTACCGGATTCCAGCACAAGGCCTTTTTGCCAAACACCACTGGAAGTATTCTGGGTTGAAAAGGAGTGTATGTTGTTACCGTTTATTACATGCGTGCCTGATGTTGCGGTTGCACAATACACACCAAACAATGACACATCGGCAGACCCGGTTGTAGATGAAATGTTGTAGATATGATTGTTATCAATGGTAAGGTCTGCCCCTGCGGCAGTATTGTTGGTTCGGATGCCGGCAAAGGCCGGGAAATCAGTTGGTGTTGAATAACTACCAATTTCCTGACTGGCCGTAGAAATATCATAAATTTCATTTCCTTTGATGATCTGATTCCCTGCTGTAGCCTGATTGTTCAGCGCCACTAGGAATGAGTTTGATGCCGTACAACCATTGTTGATATTAGCCACGGTATTTCGGGCTACAGTAGTAAGGAAATCACCATCGGTACCAAAATAAATACCGCCCATGGTCATTGCCGGTGTGGTACCCGAAGCGAACTGAATGCTGTTGGCTGTTGTTGCATGGCCAACGGTATTGCCTGTTATCATCTGATCAGAGATCATTGTGCCAACGTACTCAATGGCGTTAAAACCACATTGAGTGGAAATCGTACCATCAAAGGTTATTGAGCCCACGCTGTTATCAATCACATTGCCCTCACCGTTGTGCCATATGCCGTTATTCCATGCCGTTCCTTCATAAGGAGGATAGTTCAGGTCATTATCAATGGATATATTGATTGATCCGGTTGAGTCGTCTCCTATGGTATTGCCGATGACATCAACCCGGCCTGCCCAGATGTCAATTCCTGTCCATATCACATATTGAGAGCCATCCGTAGTAACAACTGCGGAATTAAAGTCAATGTTCTGAATGACATTATCCTGTATCACTGAAACCCCAACCGAATTGCAGGTTATTATGATGCCTTCGAACATGATTCCGTAGGATGAATAATTGTAAGTCATTGGAGAACCACCACACAAGGGGGCTGTTCCTCCAATGTAGTTTTCCTCAATCATAAATTCCCCACCGTTTGAATCGTTGATGCTGATACCGTAAAATGCGCCATCAGTACGGGAGTTTGTCTGATAAAGGCTGTTTCCAGTGAGTGTCCAACGGGTATTCGCCGTATAAAGAAAGATGCCACGACTTATAAATCCATATTCAAAAAAATTATAAATATTACAACTGTAAATATAATTATCGCTGTTTGGCTTACCTGCCGTACCTTTTGAGTATATGCCATACAGTGGTTCAGTGGCGTCATCACGGATGTCACATTCCATGATGGTATTATTATTATTCCCTGTTGCCCCGGCAGTACCAAAATACACCACGCCATTGGTTTCACTCACAGTGGCACCCCGTATAGTAGCATACTGAACCGTGTTGTTACATGCGGCATTGGTAAACTCAAGAGTAGCTCCTGAAGTATTCGAATTTGAAAACACCAAACTATTCTCTGTCCCTGTCATATCAAGGCGCCCATCAATTGTTACATTATCAGCACCATTGAGGGTTACGAGTGAAGTTGCAATATTGCCTGAAATTGTTCGTGTTGCTCCTGTTGGGTAAATTGTTACTGTATAGCCACTGTTTCCGGCACAATCGACCCATTCATTCAGGCTGGCTTCTGCAGTTTCAGTTGTATTGGAAATCACTTTAAGATAAGTATCTCCTGATAGGCCATATACATTAATATCATCAAATGCAGCTTTTAATGTAGTATAATCACCGGCAGTACCTACGGTATAAGTTCCACTTAATCCCGAGGAAATTTCGTTGAGAGTAGCAGAAGCAGAAGTTTGAGTATCACAGGATCCTGTAACAACACATTGATAATCATTTCCGTCAAGACCAGTAACATCGCTAATGACTAAATGCATTGTCGTTGCTCCTGAATAAACACCGCCATCTGTAATATCCGCAAATCCGCTACCAGAGTCTTCCTGCCATTGATAAGTTAATCCTGCTCCGGTTGCAATTACTGAAAAGGACAAGGATTCGCCGGCGCAACCGTATTGATCCTCCGGTTCTTCAATAAAAATTATGTCATCCATCACGTTCACAGTTATTTCAGAACAAGCACTGTAACAACCGGTTCCGGAATCATAAGCCTTTGCATAATATGTTGTGGTTTCTGTTGGCGAAACCGGGCTGCTCACTAAGGTTCCGCTGCAAGAGCCTGTGTACCATTCCAGTACGCCGCTTGACACTGTAGCACCAAGAGTTACAGATTCACCTGAGCAAATCATATCCTCACTTTTTGTAAGATCTGTCGGTGCATCGGGAGCAACATCTGAACTGATAATAAGATCTGCACCTGCTGATGTAACATTTCCGAATGCATTTGTTACGTAACAGGTATAAGACGAGTATGTTCCAGCAGTAATTGCTCCGCTAACAGTCAGAGTTGAAGTGTTTGCTCCGGAATAAACTGCGCCTGCGGGTGTTCCGTCGGCAACATTACTCCCTTGATATTGCCATTGATAAGTATATGGTGGAGTTCCCGAAACTATAACATTAAAATCCGCACTTGAGTTGTAACAAATGCTTTGGTTGGTTGGATCTGTAACTATTACAGGAGGGCTATAAATATTTATTGTATAGTCTTCTGTTTCACCATATGTCCCTGTTTCGCAAGGACCTGTGGGGTCAGCATTATACTTTTCTATAATTCTCATTCTGGTTTCACCTAGTGTTGCTCCAGCAGGAATTGTAATATCAGTACAAAGTTGTCCGGTTCCTGATGTTTCACCCAAGTCATAACTCTCACCTGCATCAAGGAGGTCCCCATCATTATTCCAATCAAAGTAAGCAAAACAGTGTTGTGTATATGCACCATTGACATAAATATCGACACACAATTGGTATGTACTTCCTCTTAAAACATTTGTGGTTTGAGAAGTGTAATTACCGTATCCGTCAGTATTTGCAACTGACGCATTATTTATTGACCCAAATGACACATTGGAAATATAATCATCAGTTAAATTTGTCCAGCCCGAAGCGCAATAATTCCAACAACCAGGACCTTCGCTGGTTGTAATTGTCATATCATCATAGGAAGAACCACAGCCTGCATTTGAAAATGTCCACCGCATAGTAACAGTTGTACCTAGCACAAGTCCTGTAACTGTTGTCTCGGGGTCATTTGGATTTGTAATTGTTGCAGTCCCTGATTCTACTGTCCACGTGCCGGTTCCATAGTCGGGTTCATTTCCGGTAAGAGTAGTACTTGTTTCACATGCAGCAAGCGTTTGGTTTAAACCTGCATTTGGAGAATTATTTGTAGGACAAGTGTAAGTAATTTTGACTTCCCCGTCAGCGCCAGCGCCACCAATTCCATTTTTTGTTCCGCCACCTCCGCCTCCTCCGGCGGTTTCACCAGGATAACCGTCGCCATCAACGGATGTTTGACCATCACCTCCATTGCCACCATCACAACCAGAGCCACCAGTTGATCCTGAACCTGGATTGCCATTACCGGTTGTACAGGCACCCTCACCACCACCGCCAGCATCTCCTAAAGGAGCGGTAGCACCTGAACCACCATTATATGTTGAGCCAGTACCTCCACTACCACCGGCACCTTGAGGTCCAACTGATCCACCAGAACCCCCATTTGCAGAAACTGTTGTGGCTCCAAAAGTTGCAGAACTAGTTCCGCCAGGATTACCATTTGTAGTAGTGCCAGTACCACCAGTGCCAACAGTAATATTATAAGAGACACCTGGTGTTACACTTATTGAGGTTTGTTTGGAGTAACCACCACCGCCGCCACCGCCGCCACCTTCTTTAATGGTGCCGTTTCCACCACCACCACCACCACCGGCACCCCAGACTTCAACATCTATACTAGTAACTCCGTCTGGACATGTCCAGGTACCTGTTGTTGTTATTGTTTCTGTGGTTTGAGAATACACTGACAAACTAACTGACATAAATAATATTAAAATCAGAGTCATTGGTGAGATTTTCATAATATTCCTATATTTTATTTTATTTTTCATAACCAAAAAAATAAATTCAGCTAATTTTTTCTCTTTAAAATGTTTGTTTATGGTGCAGCACCAACGCCCGCATCAATATAAACTCGAACAATATTATAATCGGAACAACTGGTTCCTATTTTTATTCCATAATTTTTCAGTCCTGAACCAGCAGCGTGTCCTGCAACATTTGTCGATCCAGGCATTTCAATTCTCAGATTTTGGATTCTGAACTGTTCAGCACCATCATCAACTCGAAATGCAGAACAATCATTTGCATAAGTAACAGGCGGGGTTGGTCTATTGTCAACATCATTTGTGCTTGAGCGTCTGATTGTGGTTGAATTTGCCCCGCCGCTCATATCGCTGCTTTTTGTTAGGAAATCTGAGCTGTAACCGCCTTCAATGGTTATGTAGCTAGGTACATATTGGAAATTGGATAAATTATAAACACCAACTTGCATTTTAATTATGGCATTGGTACACACGGCTTCGTCCACAGCATTTGCCAAGGTAGTTGGTGAATCTTTTGTAAATCCGGTACCGCCACCTGTCGGAGAAACATACAATACGTCGCAACTGTTTCCACCTGATCCACCTCCTACAAGGGTAATTGTGCTTTCAGCGGTATTAAAGCTGGCACAACCA
Organism: Bacteroidales bacterium; assembly: GCA_049975305.1. Lineage (GTDB taxonomy): Bacteria > Bacteroidota > Bacteroidia > Bacteroidales > ML635J-15 > JAQIBY01. The sequence goes on from JBNGDT010000030.1 coordinate 14,017, forward strand.
TTTGGTGTAACAGAAGATACTGTGTATGTTCCTGCTGAAGTAACGTTTATGCTTTCTGTTGTTTCAGTTGTTGACCAAGTGTATGAGCATGACGGACAGTCGAATCCGTTAATTGACGTTGAGGCGGTTAATACAACAGGTGTCGTAAAATCACAGACCGTTTTGCTTGCCGGACTAATACTAACAATAATATTTCCTTCAACATCAACTGTTTCGGTTGCCGTACGAGTACATCCACCGTAAGTAGCAGATGCAATATAGGTTGTTGTAATGGATGGAGTAAGACCGGAGAAAACACCATTAGTGCTGTTTGTTGCACCTCCGGGGTTTAAAGTGTAAGTTGCAATTCCATCAGCACCATCTGCATTTAAGTTTATGCTTTCACCGCTACAAATACCGGTATCGCTGGCTGTCAGGCTTAAGTCAGCTAAATAATTAAAAGTAACTGAGCCACCAATTTGCAGTAAATTTCCACATTTGTCGGTAATTGTATTGGGATTCACGACTTCTAACTCGTAAGTTCCTGTAGTTAGTGTACCGTCGTGATCAATAATTAGCGTTGTAGTTAATTCGAAGTTACTGCAATTATCGCCATAAAAAGCTGTCATTGCTGAGCTAAAGTCGGTACTAGTCGTTGTATTTGTAAGTTTAAATCCTCCTTGACTGATACTTAAACATACGATATATTCGCTCATTTCTACTTCAATAGAATTTGATGTGCACGATGCCGCTGCAGAACTCATTTCAGGATATGCCCCAGTTGGAGGATCTCCATCTGGGTTATCGGCAATGGAAGCATTTCCACTGAATGTTATGGTGTATCCATTTGCATCTGCACTGTAGTTATCGACTAAAAGTGCGTATGAATTTCCTGCTGTAACATCTAAGCCATCCATAATCGGGGAGCCGGTGTCACCTTCTTCTCGTGGTAGTGTGTTATTTACAGTAGTATTTGTTCCTGTATTACCATTAGTTCCAGAATAATTACACAAAACAGGAGTTGAACTTGAAATGTATTCACATCCTCCGATGTCTGTTAAGTCGTATAGCGCCCAATCATAATCCATGAGCGTTTCAATTTCAAAAAAGAAACTGCCACTTGTTTGGGGTGTAAAAACATACCAAACCGAGTTCGATTCTCCTCCGTATAAACAAGTGGCCCCGTTATTTAATTCATCTGAACTACCTACCCCTGTGTATGAATAATCCTGAGCATATGATAGATCGCAAACAGGAATTGCACCGTAACAATCTTGTTCGGGGCCTGTAATTAGGGGAGGAGTGATATTTTCCTCTCCACAAATATCGTAGGATGATAGCTCATTTCCGACTCCTGGTTGAGTTGCAATCATTACATAATAAGTTGTTCCTGCAACAAGATTATAAAATGAGTGCTCAATCGTTCCTCCACTTGTGTATGGAGTATTTGTACAATAAACTGAAATTACCCCCGGATCAGTGCAAGGCCCTTCGAGTAACATGAAATAAAGCTGTCGTCCAAATTCAGAAAAATCACTCATAGTAATCGTAAGCATATCATTTGTGCCGGTTGGAGTGAAATAATAAAATACTGATGTAGCTCCATGTGGAATGCACCCACCAAAATAATCTCCCGACGATTGAACATTAGTATTATCGTAAAGACATCCCCCATCTAAAGGCAAAGAATAAGCATCGCATATATCGTCATTTCCCGGAGCGGCCCGGGTCTGCTGAGTTTGATTTTGACCGGAATCATCATATCCGAAATCATATCCTTTTAAGTAATGTGTTTTCTTTGTGGAATTTGTTTGTATAATTGAATCCTGAGTTATTTCAACTTGAGAATCTTGTGTCTGAATATTTTCAGCAGACTTTTGTGCTATTTTTCCTTGTATATGTTGTAGGCTGGTCTTTTTGATATCTTTTTCTACCTTCACTTGTTTTTTTAACTGTGTATTATCCTCATAAGTTGAATTTGTTTGTTTTTTTTCAACTTGTTTCACTTGCGCAAATGCAATATTTCCACAAAATGACAGTACGCCGATATTCAATATTATAATCTTAATCTTAATCATATCATAAATTTTTTATATTCCCATGTTGATGTTTCTTCATTTCCGGCATAACAGTGTCATTCCTGTCTGCTTGTGCATATATTCCACTAAAACAAACAAGGAACAAAATTGTAAATACGGTATTTTTCGGTTTCATCATAACAAAAACTAATTTACCTCAAAGATACAAAAAAAAGTTAAAAGATGCAAAAAAAAATCATTAAATCATTACTGTCCGGTAAAAAAAAAATGAATACTCAATCTTTCACCTAAATTATTTATCTTTGCCGTTCAAAC
>JBNGDT010000031.1:0-4640 GCA_049975305.1 Bacteroidales bacterium
GAACGGCAAAGATAAATAATTTAGGTGAAAGATTGAGTATTCATTTTTTATTTTTTAGCGTCTCTGGGGTGAAAATTGTGCGCGTCTGTCTTTTAATTTTAGCACTAAGTAGTTACCATCATTTTAATGAATTCCAAAGATGATGCTCTTTCATCCCCCTCATAAATACCATCATTCATCAATTTATAAGCTTTGGCATTGTGGTGCCCATCTTTTTTCCAATAATATTCATCAAAGTTATCCCTGATCCCGGCTTGTTGATAATAATCAAATAAATTAATGCTTATCTTTGTTTGAAAATTCTTTACAATATGAATACCTGGCAAGGCAACAAAACAAAAGAGCTAAAAAGAATTGATTCGAAACCTGATGCAGTATTGAATTATCTTACACTCAGTCTTAAAAACAGTGGTCTTGCAATCAATCTGGCAGGCAGTGAAATCAGAGGGCGTCATGCTCAAACATGGCTTGGCTATTTCATAGGATTGATACAGGTATTGCTGGCAGCTTCTATTTACTGGTTAATTTTTGGCGTTATTTTAAATGTAGATACAGGGTATGTCCCTTATCCTTTGTTTTTGTTAACCGGCTTAATTCCATGGGTATATTTTTCAGGGCTTGTTCAGGAAGCAGGGAATTCCCTCATATCCTCCCAGCACCTGATCACGAAAATATATTTTCCACGGGTTATTTTACCATTTAGCAAGGCTCTTCCCGGTCTGTTGGATTTTGTGATTGCTTTTGCCGTAGCCATAGTTCTTATGCTTATATTGAAAATGCCCCTTCGGATTGCGATGCTCACTGTACCCTTGTTTTTGTTAATTATATTCTTTAGCGGTCTTGCCCTTGGCTTATGGATTTCCAGTTTATCCGTGCGATTTCGTGATTTTTCAAGACTTATCCCCTATTTGATCAATTTTGGTTTTTTCATGACACCTGTTTTTTATCCTTCTACGATAGTGCCTGCAAAGCTTGAGTTTATCCTTTTTATCAACCCTGCTGCTTTTGTTATTAAAGGTATGCGATGGGCTATGTTTGGCACTGATTTTCCAAGTGTATATTATCTCATCAGTCTTGTTCCAATGGTGATATTCTTTATGTGGGGATGGCACAATTACCGAAAAAACGAAAAACATTATGCCGACATCATCTGACATACCAGCAATCAACATACAAAACCTGAGCAAATCTTACCGCTTATGCGATAAAAAAGGCAATAAAGTAAAAGCTCTTGACAATGTATCATTAAAAATTAATCAAGGCGAAGTGGTTGGTATCATAGGCCCAAATGGATCAGGCAAAAGCACATTGCTAAAAGTTCTGAGTGAAATCACTGCCCCTGATAACGGATACGTTGACATTAATGGGAAAATTGCTTCAATACTTGAAGTTGGTACAGGTTTTAATCCGGATTTAAGCGGGCGAAAAAACATTTATCTAAATGCACGGCTTCACGGCATGAAAAAGCCAGAAGTGGATAATAAATTTGATGATATAGTTGAATTGTTTGGCTTCAGAGAGTTCCTTGACGCCCCTGTAAAACAATACAGCAGCGGCATGTACATGCGTCTGGCGTTTGCGGTTATTGCAAATATTGAAGCTGATATATATCTTCTGGATGAAGTGTTGAGTGTCGGAGATGCCAGATTCAGGGAAAAAATCCTAAGTGTAATATACACAATGGCTCATTCAGGCAAAACTATATTGATAGTAACACATGCACCTGACACCATTTATAGTTATTGTGATAAGATATTGATTTTAAACAAAGGGAAAAAAGTAAAATATGACTTACCAGGGTTATGCATTGCTAAGTATAATCAGATTATTCATAATAATACTGCTGGAGTTTTAAAAAGGAAAGACAGACCGGAAAATATTATGAACAAGCACATAATTAAGAAACCTGATAACGGGCTGCTGAAACTTAAAACGTTTATTATAAAAAACACCGGGCATTATTTTAATGACCATCCAATTATTGCCAGTTCCGAAGTCGAGAAAACCGGGGATTCTAAATTTGAACTGAGTTTAGTTTTAAAGGATGAACTAAACAAACCTATTGCGGAGATTAAGTCAGAAGCTTTGCCTGGTGAGAATGGAACCTTTAAAGTAGAATTTGAAATCCCCTGTGGTGTTCTAAATTCATTTAAATATTTAATTGATGTATTTGTTTATGCTGATGGTGTTATCTCTACAATTTATCCCAAAATTGGCAGTTTTGTTTTAAATACAGAAAAGATCGATAGCAGTTTTTGCATGATCAATTTAAAAAACGTTAAACATAAAATTTACAAATTGTAATTGATAAATAAAATCAAAAAATACTGGGAAGGTTTTAGAATAAGCGAAGTTTTGCTTATGTCTGGATTTTTTATTATTGGTGGGCTATTTGCTATTAATGAATTTGACTGTGATTCTTTGCTTAAGCTCTTTGGCCTTGCAATTTTGAGTTTCTTTATTGTTTTATCTATCTATAGTTTTAATGCTGCAGCAGGAAAAACACAGGACAACATTAATTTAAGGCTAAAAAATCTTTGGAATTTCAGCAAACGGACTTTTTTAAAGATATTCTTTGTGTTTTTTATCATTTCATTGGTTCTGAGTTTTGTTTTAAATCCTTATTCTGCAGCACTATGTTTTATTATCATTTTATTGTGGATTTTATATTCGCACCCACGTTATGGACTTAAACAAAAAGCTGTTTGGGGAACATTGGTTCATTTTTTCGCGCAAATTCTGCATTTTATAATGGCCTGGATTATTTTTTCTGAATTAAAGATCGAAACTGTTTTAATAGCATTGTTTTTTTCAATTGCATTCAGTGCCGGACACATATTACACGAAATAATTGATTACAATTCCGATAAAAGATCAGGGTTTAAAACATCACCAATAGTTTTTGGAATAAAACCAACTACCCGCGTCTTAGCAACCATTCTTTTTGTTAATATTATGCTTTTGACATGTTTAGGTTTTTGTGATTTGATTCCATTTACAGCTTTTATAGCTTTTTTACCTGCTTCAGTTACACACTTATTACTTATACTTATAATAGTTTATTTTAACAGGACTGAAACAAAAGCGATAATTATTCGCTACGTTTATCGGGTAGCATATTTATTATCTGGCTTATCTTACTTGGCCTTACTGCTATTTAGTTAGATTTTTCCCCTTTTAAAATAACTCACGTTTTAACAGACAATGGTCTTGAGGTTACCAATAGACTTATTAAGTCCAAAAAAGGAAACCTTTGTAAAAAACCGTCTAAACTTGATGAGGCTTGCAAAAAGAATAATATGGTATAACCACTGATTCGAAATCCGGTTCATCGATTATAATCTAAACATCTCGATTATTTATAGTGTTATTATTTTTCTAACACTATCAGAATTATTTTAATAAACAGCAATAGAGAATTTAGGTATAAATTTACGGAAGAATACTTTTCTTCGATTTCCCTATGAAGTTCAACGTGGCGATTAAGAGCACTTATACCAACTATCTTTAATTTTTGCTATTACCTGTTTAGTTTCACCACGTTGTTAATGCTTTCACGCTCATTGTTTCGTTTCGCTACGCTTCATTTCACGATGAGCGTGAAAGCATCCGAATGAAGACTTTTTTTATTAATTTCGTTTTTTATATTAAATGAAGACTAATGAGAAAAAGAGATACTATCAAAAAAATGCATAAAGGCAACATAAAAATATTATTAAGAAGTCTTGCACTGGCAGTTTTTTTACTATCAGTTTTTATAATTTACTATGTATCAAACATAGCGTATGTAGGAAAGATCGAAATTGAAGTTCCCTCTGAAATGAATAGTAACATTAGTGTCCATGCATCAAGCCCAATAAACAACCAACTTTCATTTAACAACAACGAAAATAAGATTGAATACAAATACAAGAGGCCTTATAAAAACATAAGAATAGAATTGAAAGATAGTGCAGTAAGGGTAAGCGGAATTATTAAATTTGATAATCGCCATGAAGCATTTCAACTAAACTCAAATAATACCAGCTATACTTTCGATAAAAACAAATCCAGATTATCTTTTTTGCAAAAAACATGGCACTTTGTTAAGCATTTCTATAAAATAATTTTATTAGGAATTACATTACTATCAATGGTTTTATTAGTTATTTTATCATTGAAGCACAAAAAACAAGTACTTAAATTTGGTAAAACTGTGCAATCATATATTGAACGAAAACCCTTAGAAATTTCATTATGTATTGCTTTAATTCTTATAATATTCTCTTTAATAACAGGCCAGATAAACTTTACTAATTATGTTGAAACAGGCCACATCCCAGATCAAATTGAGTACCAAACCTGTGCTGTAAATTACAACAATGGGTATGGTTTTTTGACTGGTGGAAATGTTGATGACAATATTGACTATAAAATTATTTTTTCAGATCAAGAGGCTAAATACCAATTCGAATTATTAAAAGGTATTAAAAGACTGGACAGGTTTCCTGCCTATCCTTATTTGGTAAGCCTTGTCTATAAAGTGTTCGGAAACAACCCATGTATTATAAAATACCTTCACTGGCTTCTGCTTATTATAGTTGTTGTTTTAATCCCAATTGTTACTATTAATGTTTGGGGAAAAAATACCTTTTTTGGGG
>JBNGDT010000031.1:4650-16329 GCA_049975305.1 Bacteroidales bacterium
TTTTTGGGGGCGTACTTGCTTCTTTCCTGATTTATTTTTACATGATTGATTACGTAAAATATGTAAGTCCGGATATTATTACATTCTTTTTGAACTTTTTTATTATATACCTGCATATTCTGGTAAGAAAAAACTTAAAACACATTTATTTATTCCCATTAGCGATATTACTCGGTATAAGTTTTCTTTTTAAAGCAAGTCTGGTGATATATTTACTGTTTCTAATTCCGGACCTGCTTTATTGTAATCGGAATCAATTAAAACATGTCACCATAAAAATCTTTGTATTTTCATTGGTTTTCCTTGCCGTATGGGTACCCTACAATTTGTGGAGTATTAATTACACCAAACAAGCGTATGCCAAAACATCCTTGATTTTTGAATTAAATTATAATGAAAAATCAAAATTGAATATTATAAATTCGACTATTAATAATAACAATTTAATTTTTCTCAAAAAGAACATCACACTAAGTCCAAAAGACCTGCAATATTTTCATGATAGTATTAAACCTGGTTTATCCAAAACATATGCGATAAACTTAAAAAAATTGCATAATCTTCCTTACAAGCAACAATTGCTCTCTCTCTTATATACAGGGATACAAATTAATGATAATTATTTTATCATCAAATTACCACCAGGTAATCGTTTAATGGATGTTAATAATGAATACATTCTAAAAGATGGGAGACATCATACTGAGTGGGTTAATGATGAAAACAGTTTTTATAATTTAAATCATTCTGACAATCAAAGTGATTTGAAAAGTGTGTTTGAATTTTATAAATCTTATCCGCAAAACATATTAAAAATACCCAATAAAAAACTGCAGACATATTATTCAGGACATACATATACTTTAATTTTGGGTTTGATGTTGCTTTTTTATTCCACAACCTTGGTTCTCAGCAACTACAAGAAATCCAGAAAAAATTATATAAGCATGTTATACATTTTTAGTTTCCTGCTAACATTGTTAGCAGCACTCCTGTTTTCCACAAATGTTAACCATTGTTTTGCCATATTAATAATTTTGTTAATTTTATTCGATAAAACCATTAGAAAGGTTGTTAGGCCGCCAGTATTTTACATAATTTTAACGGCTTTTATATTTCCAATTATTACTTATGGTGATGAAAGATTTATTATTTATTATGATACATATCCAATTATACTTATTGGAATTTTTTTAATTCTGACTATTCATAAGATTCGGGAATTAATCGAATCGAGATGGAGTAATTTTAAAATTAACAACTAATCTTAAATTTTATGGATAAATTTGCTTATCAAGCTCAAAATTAATATGGGTAAAACAGTTGAAAGATACGATATGATCCTGATTGTTCCGTACTATGAAGCAAAGCATGGTTTTATTTGGAAAACCATTGAATATCGTTTTCAATCACCCGGCGTTTTATCAATTGCAACATATTCTTTATTAAAATTCAGGCTTCTTATAATGGGTGCAATCTCAATTATTCCAATTATAAATGCTGCCATTTTCAAACCTCGTAATCAATGAAAAAAAAATATAAATGCATATTATTCAGTCCGCATTTTAAATACGTTGAGGGGAGCATATACCGGGAGGTGAGTAATTTAGACCCTCCACTTGGTCTAATTTCCTTGTCGGCATTCCTTATCGATAAAGGTTTCGAGACAATGGTATTTGACCTTAACACCGAAATAAAATCAAATATTGAAATACCGGCGTTTCTCAACAAAATGGAAAAAAATTATGATTTAAGCGATGTGGTTTTCGGAATTTCATTTCTCACACCTTATGCATATAGTTCATATGAAATTGCTAAACAACTTAAAATAAAGTTTCCTGATAAAAAAATAATAGCTGGCGGGGCCCACGCAACTTTTATGGCTGATGAAGTGCTTAAAAGCAACCTTGTTGATATCGTTGTCAGGGGAGAAGGCGAATATAGTTTGCTGGAAATTGTGCAAGGCAAGGCTTTATCCGAAATCAATGGAATAAGTTACACAGAGAAGGAAAACAATGGAAGAATTGTTAATAATCCTGAAAGAGAACGGATAAAAAATATAAACTCATTGCCCCTCCCCTCGTATCATTTGCTGAAAATCCACAAATACAAGCCTATTTTAGGGTCATACCGAAAACTACCATCAGCAAATATCATTACCAGTCGCGGATGCCCCGGCAAATGTACCTTTTGTTGCAAGACTTTCGGAAGAAGAGTAAGTTTCAAATCCCCTGATACGATAATTAAAGAAATCAAATTATTAATAAGGGATTATAACGTAAAACACATAAATATTTACGATGACACTTTTACCTTGAATAAAAAACGTGTTTTAGCGTTTTGTGATCTGCTTATCAAGGAAAACCTAAAAATAGAGTGGACATGTTTTGCACGCATCGACACAATGGATGAGCAGGTTTTAAGAAAAATGAAGCAAGCTGGTTGTTATCAAATTATGTATGGTGTCGAGAATTTTAATCAAGAGATACTTGATAGCCTTTCCAAAGGCCTGCAAGTCGAAAAAATCGAAGAGGTCTTACGCCTAACTCGTAAAGTTGGTATTATTAGTAGAGCATCAGTCATGGTAGGCCATACAAAGGACACATGGGAAACTTATCGTAATAATATTAAAGCACTAAAAAGATTAAAACCAGACATTCTGGTGTCTAGTATTTTCACTCCAATACCAGGATCAGAGTTATACACTTGGGCTAAAGAAAACAACAGACTACTCTCCACAGACTGGAGTAAATTTGCAGGTAATAATTCAGTAATGAAACTTGATTATTTAACACAAAAAGATGTGATCAAACAATACCGAAAGATATACTTGGATTACTATTACAATTTTCCATATTTTTTTAGAAGGATTAAACGAATCAATAATTTTATTGAATTGAAAAATTCTGTCCTTGCTTTTTTCTATGTATTAAAATTTATTTTCCGCCGGCAATCAGTTTCTGATCCGAACATCCAGAATAAACTTAACCAGTCTTAATCCTATATCTGCAAACTTTTTTGGACGAAGATAATACCTCATGAAAGCATAAATTCTGATCCTTTGAAGTCGTTTAAGGTTTAAGCCTTCAGGTATATAATAAGGTAAATCATGCTCTGATTTCATATATTTTGTCCAGACATCTTCACAAAAGACTTTTTCGTCTATTCCGTATTTAAATATTGGTGAATGTGGCAAAGCAGTCATATTATAATATTGAGCATAATCGGCTTTTAATTTATTCGAGAAACGTATAGTCTCATTAATCTGACTATATGTTTCTCCAGGATTACCAAGGATGTAAGAGCATAAAACCCTTACTTTATTTTTTTTCAGGATATTAATTATCCTGTTATACTCATCGCTGGATATGTTTTTGTTAACTTTTTTCCTGACCTCTTCGTTACCCGCTTCAACTCCAACAATTGCATAGTGAAAGCCTGCACTTCGCATAATTTCTATTAATTCCTCATCCAAGGCATCTACACGAGTACAGCACGTCCATTTAAAATTCAGATTTTCTGATTTAATCCATTCACATAATTCAATTACCCGGTTGCGATTATATGTAAAAGTGTCATCAACAAAACTAATCCATTTCAGTTTTTTCTCTTTAACTAAAAACATTATCTGTTTTTTGATATTTTCAATAGGATATTCTTTATACCTGTTTTTCCCGGGGTCTTTACAAAATTTACAATTGTATGGACAACCACGTGTTGTAATGATTGTAAACCATTTCCGTCCGTAAAAAATATTTTGATATTTATTAATATCATATAAACTAAAATCAGGCATTAAGTCGGATTTTGACACATCATAAATCACTGGCTTGTCTATCCTGTTTATGCCAGGAATTATCATTCCGTCAATATCGCTAAAATCGGGAAGTTCCTGTTTAATTTTTTTCAAAAACCGGGGAAAACTCTCTTCACTATGTCCTGCAAAGCCATAATCGAGCCCCATTTCTTTAATAATATCAGGATCATTGGTAACATGGGGTCCACCAGCTACAAGTATAATATCCGGAAAACGCTTTCGTAGCTCTACACTCAAGTGATAAAATAAATCTAAAGATCTTGACATTATGGAAAAACCAACAACCAACGGATTATGCAATTTGATTTTTGAATACAGCTTCTTCAAATTTCTTCTGTTTACATCTATATCATATAACCCCGCTGTAAGTCCTTCCTTTTTGATCGCACTTGTGAGAAAACCCACACCCAAATAGGGATAAACTGAGAATTGAAGAGCTCTTGCTTTTGATGATGTAATAAATAAACAATCCATTTTACTGATAATTACCTTAAAAATGCCGGCAGAGGTTTAAGTTAATATTTAGCTTACTTCTGCCTTTTTTTAAAACACGTAACAAACAATATAAATCCAAATTTAATGATAATTTTAAATTAAAGCACAAATAAAACTATATTTGCTAAAATTTCGTCAGTGTTGTTAATATCGGTTTTAAATGTAGCAATTCAGGCAAACAACGAGGGTATCTTTATCTTCTTCACATCATTAAATAAAATAATTAATTACAAGCTTTGGTCGGAAAATAATGAAAACAATAAAATTTAACAGTTTTAATAATTTTTACTTAGAGCATAAGCATGAAGCAGATGCTTTGATTACAGACGTTCTTAATTCGGGAAAATATATCCGGAATAAAAACATTGCACAATTAGAGCAAAACTTGTGCACTTTGTGCAACCGTGAATATGCACTCACAACAGCCTCGTGTACAGATGCCATTTTTTTTGCACTTAAATCGGCAGGCATTAAACCCGGAGATGAAGTTATTATGCCTTCATTTTCATACATTGCCAGTTTAAGCCCTGTCCTAATGTGTGGAGCTATCCCTGTTTTTGCAGATATAAAACCTGACTCTTTGGTTTTAGATATTGATATCATTGAAGACCTCATAAACGAAAACACAAAAGCAGTAATATTTGTCCAGTTATTTGGAAATATAACAGATTTAAGTAAGTTACAGACAATTTGTAAAAAGAATGACGTAGTATTGATAGAAGACGCCGCTCAAGGATTAGGCTCCAAAATTAATAACAAAAATGGGGCATCACAAGGGGATATTAGCTGCATAAGTTTTGACCCTACAAAAATTGTTTCTGCGTATGGAACCGGGGGCGCTGCACTAACTAATGACGAGCATTATTTTACCATGTTACAAATGCTCATTCATCACGGCAGAAACCATGCTGGCGAATTTGAGGTTTTGGGCTACAATAGCAAAATTCCTGAACTTAATGCAGCATTGATCAATTTACAACTGAAATATCTTAATACAACACTGGCGCAAACAAACGATATAGCTGATAGTTATATAAACAGACTGAAGAACATCAACGAATTAGAATTTGTAAAAATACAGAAAAACTCAATTTCAAGTTTTCACAAATTTGTGATTAAAGCCAAAAACCGGGATGGATTAAAACAAGTTTTAGCTGAAAAAAACATAGATACAAGGATACATTATTCACCTCTATTGCACCAACACAAATTACTTAAAAATTTTAAAGTTATTAAGCATGACTTATCTGTTTCCGACCAGACAAAAGAAAAAGTTCTAAGTCTGCCGATATATCCAGGACTAAAAAAAGATAAAATTGACTATATTTGTGATTGCATAGAAAACTTTTATAAAAAATGATTATTGTTGGTGCCGGTTCGGCAGGAAAAGAAACTTCGGGTATTCTGATGCAACAATCAGATGAGAAATTGATCTTCTTTGACAGTAAGTATAAAGGTGGCAGAATCTGGAACAAATTTCCTGTTATTAATGATCTTGAAATTTTAAAGAGCCTGACTAAAACCTCTCCTGATTTTTGTGTAGCTATTGGACAACCCCGAAAACGCGAAAAAATGTATAAGTTCATGCTGGAATCAGGTGCTGTTTCGAAAAACATCATTTCCATAAATGCTTATTCTTTAAGCACATTTTCAGAAAACGGCACAATCATTCAGCCTGGAGTTTGCATTTCATATAATGTAGCGATTGGAAAATCATGTTTTATACACGCCAATTCTGTTATTGGGCATAATGTGAAAATCGGCGATTTTGTGAATATCAGTCCTTTGTGTTCAATTATAGGTCCCTGTAAAATAGGAGGGTATTCATATGTTGGAGCCCGTAGTATTATTATGCCCAAAATTTCAATTGGAAATAACGCATATATTACCCCTGGAAGCATTGTGAACAGAAACGTTATGGATTATGAAACATTCTGAAAGTAAATAATTTGGCAACAATACATGTTTACCTGATTGTATCATTGATTCAGCAATGGCAAGCATCCCCTGAATCCCCTATAAAAACCGTAATCAAGGATAAACGGAACTGTGTTCATTTCCTTTTCCATACATTATATGTTAAGATACACCATATTGCATATAAACCATCGAACCACTTTACTTTTTTACCTTCTTTGTAAGTCCGGCCATAATAGCTTATTCCTATTTCATAAATACGCACCCCTAATATTCTGCTGATTTTTGCAGTAACTTCCGGTTCAAACCCGAAACGGTTTTCATACAGATTGATGCTTTTTATAATATCCGATCTGAACGCTTTAAAACATGTCTCAATGTCTGTGAGATTGAGGCCTGTAAATAAATTAGACATAAAGGTAATGAATTTATTTCCCACATTGTGCCAGAAATAGAGTTTTCTCTGAGGTTTTGCGCCGGTAAAACGGGAGCCATAAACGACATCAGCGTGACCCTCGACAATGGGTGCTATCAGTTCATCATATTCAGCCGGGTCATATTCCAGATCAGCATCCTGTATCAGTACAATATTACCCGATATGTGTTTTAACGCCTTGCGCACTGAATACCCTTTACCACGGTTTTGTTCATTTTGCAAAAGTATTATGTTCAGATCCTTGATATTGCTAGCAAAATCACTGACAATCCGGTATGTATCATCTATTGAACCATCATCCACAATGATGATTTCTTTTTGTACCGGCAGATGCATGTCGGTTTCTACAACGCGTTTAATCACAGTTTTAATGTGAGCAGATTCATTGTATGCTGGAATAATTATGCTCAGAGTTTGAAATTTCATTCAGACTTGTTTTTATGTGGTGTAAGCATCACAAGGTTCTCATAACATTCACTTTTATCCATATCCTTAAAAACAGACATTGCCAATTCCATTTTAAATTGGTTTTCAAGGTAAAGAAAAATATTCATAATGTTTTTGGACTTCAAGCTAATCAAAACATCGCTGATTTTTTTTGAAAATACTGCTTTTTCTTTGTCAGAGACAGGCATTTTCTGTATGTGATCACTGAAAATTTTCAGAAATTGAGTTTTATTGATGTATAAAGTGCTGTTGTTAATCCTTCTCGAAGCATCAGTTTTCCATTTTTTCAAGCTATTGATTGCACCATCATACACGTTTTTGTTGTTTTTTTCACATTCTGTAGTGGACTGAATGCTGATGTTTTCTAGTGTATGTATGATCTGTTCAAGGCGTTCAGGGCTTTCGAGCCACATGGCATTTTTAAATGGAAAATAAACGTTGTTGATCCATAACACAGCATGTTTTTCATTGGCAAGATTAACCAGCGACGGTATTTCCTGCCAGTTATCCCTCATCATACAAGCTGTGATGCCGAAAAAGTTTCCTCTCTCACGACAATACCGTGAAAAATAATCAATGTTCTCCCATACATGTGCTTTATTTGCTCCGACCCTGATATTTTCATACGTTTTTTTGTCCACAGCATCTACAGATACATTGATGCTGAAATTGCCTTTTTCCATAATAGCCCTGATGTCATCATTCAATATTGTCCCATTCGTCTGTATAGTAATAAGGGCCTCGGGATTACAGGTTGTGATTTCTTTCCACATATCAAGATATAAGTCACTTAAAAAAGGTTCCCCGCCGCTGAATCGAAATTCTTTAACGCCAGCAATCCATGGGCGTATTACATCAATAAAATGGCTGTCATATACTTCCGGTCTGTCAGGAATATGCTTATGTTGCCTTATTGATGATGAGGAATATTCCGCACACATTATGCATCTGAGGTTGCACTTCGTGGCAATTTTAAAATCAAGTATAACCGGTTGATGTTTATTTGCCTTGTAACGCTCATACAACAAGGGGTTTACCATATCAAAATTCCGGGAAACAAATGACGGATAACACACCTGGCATCCCTTGGAAAAATCGGCGTTTTTCAGGTGTTTTCTCAGGGTTTTCATTGCTTTCCCCTCCCATGCCCTGATTGGTGTATCCTCAGGATAATGCCCAATTGGATAAGCATGATTATGACAGCAAACACTGATATCCCCATCCGGAGCAAACCGCATGCTTTTCCATGGAGCAAGGCAAACCGGCTTGTTTTTGTTGGTATCCCTTTGGCGATTGTATTTTTTTACAAGCTCACGATCAAGTTGATATGTGCTGTTTTTTCTCATTTAAACAGCATTGTAAGCAAGAATAGTGATGTGATCTGCCAATAATGGAGCGGAACTGCTTTCCAATTCCGACAATAACATTTTTCTGTTCATGTTGTTGATTCTGTTTATCAGGGCTTGAGTAAATAACATATCAGGTAACATATCAATACTGTCATCAATTTTTTCATAACAATGTGCTTTCTCATCATCGCTGATTGCACTCATTGAGACTATTTCTTTCATCGTTATTTTGGCATCTTTCCTGAAATCGTTGTGGTGTAAATCAGATATATTCTTTTTTCCCCTGTTTGCTGCACGATCTCTGAATTGTTCAATTTGTTTCATTAAAGCTGAGTACGCTTTTTTATTTTCTTTTTGCACAGGGGTATTGGCATGACCGGGTAAAGATTGTGCGTAATAATCATGCAGATCCTGTAATTCTTCTGATGACAGCGACCATAATGCCTGATACCAGGGCTTTATCACCTTGTTAAAATGCAAACCCAGGTTATTTGCATTGCAATGCTTCAAAACGCCGGGAATATCCCACCTGTTGATCTGCATTGGACAGGCCGATACACTGATTTTGGTTCCATGCTGGTTGCAATATTCACTGAACCACCGCAGGTTGGCCATTGTCTTTTCATAATTTGCATTTACCCTGATGGCCTCATAATGCTTCTTCTCAAAACTGTCAATGGAAACTGTGATGTTGAATTTTCCTTTATAAAGCATGCTTTTAATCCGGTCATTCAGTACTGTTCCATTGGTGGTGACGTTGATGACAACATTGGGGTTTTCCTGTAACAACAATGCCCATATTTTATAATTAATATCTATTAGAAAAGGTTCGCCTCCACTAAACAACGTGGTTTTCAGATGAGGAATAAATTCCCTGAGTTGCTCCAGAAAATTTGCGTCATAATTGTATTGACCGTTGTTTCCCTCTGTGTTGCTTTTTTCTATTGATGAGGACAAAGATGCATCGCACATGATGCATTTTAAATTGCATGTGTTTTCAAGGGAAAAATCCATCAACGACGGGTATCCATTGGTATTGATTGGCAAATTATCAAATGAACGGGCCATTACAATATCAGGATTGCCGTGCTGATATTCCATTTTACAATAATTGCATGAGGCAGGAATATCAAAATGTTGCATTTGCTGCCGCATCAATTGTAATTGTTCGCCAAACCAAATGTCGTGGAGGTTAATATCGCTTAAATATTGCAGGTCTAAATGCTGACAACATACCTGGACACCTCCGCTTCTGTTGAAACGCAATGCCCCAAAAGGTGCACGGCAAAACACCTTTTGTTTTTTGGAAAACAATGCTTTGCTGAAAATATGTTTAACATTCAATTTACTTGCCATTATGAACCTGCATTTTCACAAAGATACATTTATCTTTTGTAATGTGTTTTCTGTGATAAAAAAAAGAAGATACATCTGTTTTTTATGTTTAATTTACCTTCCCTCTTCATTATAGGACAAGCTCCATTCAGCTCGGATATTCAAAACGAAAAAAACGATACTCTTAGCATATAAAATCATTCCCAATTATGAAAAAATTGTTGTAATTTTGATTTATAATAATAGCTATTTTGATTATAAAATTAAGTATAGTATGATAAAAACAACATTAAAAACGATCTAATGGCCAAAATAATCATATATTTTCCTGATGCAGGCAAATATAATTACACGCCGCCTTATGAGATACTGATGCAGGCTAAAGCGTTGGATGATTTACCTGTGGATGTATTGTGTGTTGACGGACGTTTTGATGATATCAGAAAGATGCTTAACGCACATCATAAAGAAACCATTTTATTTGTTGTCAGTACCATCATTAAATACACATCCATTACCATTTCAAAGCAATTTGCTGACGCTCAGGATATATTGAATCATGTAAAAACGCATTACACCATTCCGGTAGTGTTAACAGGACAAGCAGCAGGATTTTTGGAGTATGTCGCTTCCGGAAAACACAATTACGATTATGCTATAAAGGGAATATCAGAGGAGGCCTTAAGGGTCATGGTGAAAAAGATGATTAAGAAAAAAAATATTTCTCAAAATGGAGGAAATAAAACATCACCATTACCAGATGATTATGCCTTATACAATGTGTGGGAAAAATATGGAAATTTTAATTTTTCCGGGATAAATATTGAACATTACGTTAAGAACCACACCATAGATTACATTGCCACCATTGGATGTGTTAATGCCTGCAGTTATTGTACTGTTCCGGTGAATTACCGCCGTCATTGGTACCACAATAGCACATCAAACATCATACAGCATATTCATGTAATATTGCAAGGCTTTCCCATGATTAACAATATTCATTTCAGGGATGACAATTTTTTTGTCAATAAAACCTTTATTTTTGAGCTGTTGGAAAATTTTAAAAAGCATAATTTTTCTTTTACATGGAGTGCACAAACCAGCATCAATATTCTGGAACAATATTCTTCTGATGAACTACAACGATTACTACAGGCAGGTTGCCATAACATTTCTGTCGGAGTAGAATCAGGCGACCCTTATATTTTACAACAATACACAAAATCAAAAACAGATGCATATAAAAACAAAGATATTATCAGGCGAATCATAGATTCCGGCATTACTGCTTCAGTAACCAGCCTTATCAGTTTTCCTGATAACAACCGGCGGGATTTCAAAAAAACCCTGAAGTACCTGATGAAACTTAAACTTAAATATCCTGAGTTAAGCATGTACTGCACTGTACTTCAACCCATTCCGGGTACAAGCGTATTTAATAAAATTTATAAAGACAAAAAAGCATCATCCGCATTGCTGACAAACAATACATGGACAACATCAAAAGAAAAGGAAAGGCTTAAAAAATATGAACTTTTTTATTTTGTTTTTGATAATCCACAATTTTACCGCTATTTACCACACGACCCGGGTAAAAAACTGCGCTTTTTAAACCTTATCTTTTCTCCTCTCATAAAACTTCGTTTCCGCTTGGGCTATACTGGATTACTCTGGGAATTTGCGTTGACAAAACGCCATATTAAAAACGTGAAAAAACGGTATGGTATAAACGAAGATGAAGATTTTTCAAAAGTTGGAATTCGGCATCTTACATCGAAATTTGGATATGGGTATAAAAACTCGTAGCTAATCAATATTTGCATCTATTAAGGGCATCTCTAAAAACCTCTGTTAATATATTTTGTTGATTGTTAATAACT
>JBNGDT010000032.1:0-12267 GCA_049975305.1 Bacteroidales bacterium
AATTAGGCTATTTAAACCCATTTTAAAGCATCTAAGCGGTTTTATAAGCAAAACAAAAACAATTGTAAATATTTCAGTTTTACGAAAAAACCTGTATTTTTATTACAAAATTGAAAAAGAAATTTTGGTTTTTGGACAGACTGACGTTATGGGCAATTAATAGTAACTTTCTTTTTGTTATCAGGATTAATTTACAGCGAAGCGCAAGACAAAAAATTCTGTATTCTTATTTACCAGTTAGAATTTTGCGTACAGCATCCGCAAAGGTAAACATCTTAATAGGCGGACGCGTGTCCGGACCGGACTTGGCAATCTCTTTCACAATGTCTTTCAGGCTGGGCATGCCAATGTATC
The DNA here is from genome assembly GCA_049975305.1 of Bacteroidales bacterium. Lineage (GTDB taxonomy): Bacteria > Bacteroidota > Bacteroidia > Bacteroidales > ML635J-15 > JAQIBY01. The sequence continues at coordinate 355 of JBNGDT010000032.1, forward strand.
AATATACATATTTCTCAAGGCTTATCTTTTCTGTCAGTGTTTTGTTACCAATGGGGTTTTCTGCTTGTCGGGGTGGGGAGATTCGAACTCCCGACTTCCTGGTCCCAAACCAGGCGCGCTAACCGGACTGCGCTACACCCCGTACAAAATTTATTTGCATGCAAAGATAATATTCATTATTTAAGAATATACTTAGTTATGATTTTTTTTTTAATCTCTTAAGTTCACATATTCCAACAATTAACAAAATTGCGCATTTTTTCATTCTTTTTCTAATAATCAGTACTCGCTCACTGGAGAAAAACATGGGAACTGCAAAAAAGATAACTTAAGCTTGCAACTACTACCATACATGAAGTTCAAAATCCAAAGCTCAAAGTTCATTAACTTGTCCGGCGTAACGAAGTAAAGACGCATAAATCCCAAATTGCAAAATTCAATTTCCAAACATCTGCAAAATTTTTGTTGGTATGGGATTTATTGTTTCCTTAGAAAAACTTTTTTGTTTTTCATCATTGTTTGCGCCAAAATCTTTTGGCATGGATTTTCAACAGAAAAAAGAACAAAAGCAACATGAAAAAAAAAACAGATGACAATATTAAAAAACCAATTAACTATAATACCTTAGTCAGCATGATTAACAATTCAACAGATAATAAAAATTAACTTTTGTGGTATTAACTGTTTTGAGCTTGGGTTTTGGATTTTATTCTGGATTTTGCTTTTTGAACTTTGGATTTTATTCTTTTCCTGTATAAATAAGCAATAAGGATTCCAAAACAAAATAACAGCAAATTAAAAAGAGTTATATGAGAGTCATAAAAATTATAAAAATAATTTTTATGACTTTGTTTAGTTAATTCCCGGTCGCTGCAAACAGAGTAATTTTGTGCTTCCTGCCAGTCATCTGTGCCAGACTGCCGGCAGGTAACACGATAGTCAGGTACAAGCAGTTGAGCTTTTCTGTTTATCCGGGTTGGGTAAATATTATGGATACTTATTTTTTTTATCTTTGGTCCTTAGAATGATGTTTGTAGCATGAATAGTATAAATATTATTTGTGCTGGTTTATAACCCAGTCGGAAGTTATGATTAAAAATAAAAAAGTTATAGTTGTTCTCCCGGCTTACAATGCCGAAAACACGCTCCATAAGACCTATGAAGAGATTCCGTTGAATGTTGTGGATGCGGTGGTTTTGGTGGACGACAAAAGCAGTGACAATACCGTAGAAATCGCCAAAGACCTGGGAATAAAAAACATCATTGAACACGAAGAGAACAAAGGTTATGGCGGCAATCAAAAATCGTGCTATAACGCTGCATTGAAGCTTGGGGCTGACATTGTGGTGATGTTGCATCCGGATTATCAATACACCCCGAAACTGATTGAAAGCATGGTGTATTTAATAGCCAATGATGTGTATCCCGTTGTGCTTGGTTCGCGGATTCTTGGAAAAGGTGCTTTGAAAGGAGGCATGCCGTTTTATAAATATGTGGCCAACCGTTTCCTGACTTTTTTTCAGAATTGGTTGATGAATCAAAAGTTGTCTGAATATCACACTGGTTATCGTGCTTTTTCGGCTGAAGTGTTGCGAAACATTAATTACATGGCCAATTCCGATGATTTTGTCTTTGACAATCAGATGTTGGCTCAAATCTTGTTCGCAGACTATGAAATTGCTGAAATTACCTGCCCCACCAGATATTTTGAGCAAGCTTCATCAATCAATTTTAAAAGGGCTGTGAAATATGGTACAGGCGTAATGAAAGTGTCTGTGCAATACAGGCTACAGAAGTGGAAAATGGCATCTTATCCCATTTTTAAAAAACCGAAACAATGAAAACTATTATCACATTAATATCGTCCATGTTGTGTTTCTCAGCTTTCGGGCAGGAAAATGATTCAAGTGTGAATTTAATTTTCACAGGTGACATAATGGTGCACGACGACCAATTGAAATCAGCCTGGTACCCGGAAGATACCACATGGAATTTTCATGCCTGGTTTGAGGATGTACAGAATATCTTGCATGAAGCGGATTTCTGCATCGGGAACCTGGAAGTCCCCCTGGGTGTGAAACCATATAAGGGATATCCCAGTTTTGGTTCACCAGTTAAATTGGCTGTGGATTTGAAAAATGCCGGTTTTGATGTGTTGCTTACCGCCAATAACCATGCTTTTGACAGGGGCAAGAAAGGGGTGATAAAAACCATTGATGTGCTTGACAGCCTGGGTATTCAACACACAGGAACATTCAAATCACAAAAAGACAGGACGTTTAAAGTGCCTCTTGTACTCGAAAAGAATGGCATTCGCCTTGCGGTGCTCAACTATACCTATGGTTCAAATAACAATGCCGATGAAACCATGTTATCGGTGATGAAAACGGATGTTGTCAAAAAGGAAATTGAAGCAGCCAATAAAATACATCCCGATAAGATTGTTGCTGTGATGCACTGGGGTAATGAATACAAGTCTTTTCCCAATGATGTGCAAAAACAGTGGAAAGATTCTCTTTTGCTTTGGGGCGTAGATTATATCATTGGCGCCCATCCACATGTGTTACAACCGATGGATTGGGATAATGCAGCAGAAAATGAAAGTTTTGTGGCCTGGTCGCTTGGAAATTTTATTTCAAATATGTATTTTAAACGCACAGATGGAGGTGCTTTGTTGCATCTTACATTGTCACGGCAAAATGGTGAAGTGAGTATCAGTGATGCAGCCTACGATTTGATGTATGTGTATAAGTACCGTGATGATAATCAACACATTCAGTACCGGCTGAGGCCCGTTCAGATGTTTATGGATAAGCGGGATGCATTCAAAGCGGATTCATATGATAAAATGATTAAGTATAAATCGCTTGCTGATACGGTGATGAAACACAATATTAATGTGCCTGAACGAACATTTAAAAACAATACCTATGAATAGACTTTCCTGTATTATTCTTGTTTTATGTTTGCTTTTCTGCATACCTGGCTTCAGTCAGGAAGAGGCGAAATCAAACGATACAATTGAAATCATCATTCAACCTGAACAAGCGGGGCATGTGTTGTATGATTCGTTGCAAAAAAGTACCATCCATCATCCGTTTTACCCTGACAGCATTCACACTGACAGTTTCCGTGTGTTTCTTGACATGAAAGCCGGATGGAAGCAATCCGGAGCAGAATATAAAATGGACAGTACCGGCAAGGTGACAAGATTGATTGTCAAAGCGGAAAAATCAGAGGATAATCCCATCGGCGATTCAGTCAAATTATCCGAAGTGTTTTTCCTTGGCAATGATGAGAACGGACTGGATAATTGGTTTGAAATAGTAAACATTTCTGAAAGCCCACATGTACTTAAGCATGCTTTTATTCAAACCACGAACGGAAAATATATGCTTCCCGAAAACCTAAAAATCCCTGAACATTCATGTGTTGTCATTCGGGATACATCCAGGAATTTACTGGATTCCAAAAAAGAACAGGTTATCCTCGCCGATAGCACAGGGGCTGTTATTTCACAATTTTCATGGGATGCTTCCATCATGAATTTTCCAAAAGATACCATTTTTAGCCTGGAAATCAACGATGTCTTTGATGAAACGGATAAGGTGGAAAACTGGAGCATCATCATGGGAGAGGGACGTCCGGCACAATTGCCTGTGGATTATGCCACAAAGCTGAGCCAGGAAAGCATCTGGGGCTGGCTCAAGTATGTGCTGTGGGGAGCGGCAGGCGTTACGCTGATAATTGTTATTGTGCTTATGTTCAGGAAAAAACGGAAGTAGATAATTTGGCTTGCTTTAGGTCTATGTTAAAAAATACACTCATATTGACTTTTGTGATTGTGTTTTTGTTACCCCATTTGCTTAGTGCACAAACGTTAAAGCCGGGTGTTGACAGGGATGAATTGCTCGAAGTTATGTATGTTTCTGCACGTACAGGGAGAAATGTAGATTATGTTAATACAGGGGTAAAAAAATTGGATGGTTAAAGAAAAATGCGTTATATTTACAAACTAAGATAAAGTAAGTTATTGCAATTGCTATGTATCAATAAGCATACGGCATTGTAAACTGAATTGTCGTGTTGCATCATTTTAAAAACTTAGTAACCAGAATTTATTGTTTATAAAAAAACTGAACTTAATTCTTCTGTCACTCCTGGCTTTTGCTTTTTCACTAAATGCGCAGGAAATTTCATTTAGTTTCACTAAAAACCATACTTGTACGTATGTCAATCTTAACAGTGTTTTAATTGAAAACCTCACACTGGGTGGTGATACTACATTGTATTATCCCGACACAGTGTTAACCATTGTGTTAACCGGCAATGAGCTGCAAGATGCTATTGAAAATGATTTTTATGTGTCACAAAATTATCCCAATCCTTTTTCATCACAAACAAAGATTGATGTATTTGTTCCTGAACAGGACGATTTTACAATCAATGTTTTTGATATCACCGGTAGATTGGTAGTGAAATATGAAGATTATCTGGAAAGAGGTTTGCATAATTTTACGTTTGCTGCGGGCAATAGCAATAACTATATACTGACGGTGAACTCAACAAAATTTCTGCAAAAGATATTAATGATTCGTGTTGGTTCTGATGATCAACCGGCAGCTGAGTTTACTTATAATGGCATTATACCTCAATCAAAGTCATTATTGAAATCAGGTAAATCATATTTTCCATATGAAATTGGGGATGAGCTAAGATTTACAGGCTTTATTGATGGTGATGTTGATTATGATGGAATTAGAAATTGAAATGTAAAACAAACCTATACTGTAACTAACTATAAATCAACATAATAGTGGATTTTGTAACAATAGCAGTATTCACATTAAAAGTCTCAGGTCTGAATTAGCAGAACAAAATGCCTGTTTATTTTATTTCATATTTGTCCATTTCAAAATAATAAGACTAAAATGAAACAGATAAAACAATTATTCGTCGTAAACAATGCTCCGGTATCTACCGATGTTGCATTGTTGCTTATCAGGGTCTGTTTTGGAGTATTGATGCTCACACACGGTATTCCTAAGTTAGGTATGCTTTTTTCGGACGACCCCGTACAATTTTGCCGATTTTCGGCCTTAGTCCTACCGCATCAATGGCACTTGCTGCCATTGCTAAAGTGGGTGGTTCATTGTTGCTGATACTCGGACTGGGAACCCGGCTTGCTGTCATCCCGATAATTTTCACCATGCTGGTTGCCGTATTTGTGGCACACGCATCCGACCCGCTTGTGGTTAAAGAACCTGCAATTCATTACTTAATTGTATATTTTGCTTTAATGTTTGCAGGCAGTGGAAGGTATTCGGTTGATAAACTATTAAGTCTATAATGTTAGATTTGCTCACACCATCTCACATCATCTCATACGCTCTTAATTTGGTACTACCATTTTCCCGCCAAGGGCTATTGCCTTGATGTTGTTTTTTCACTCAGGTCAGTTTTGTTGAAATCATACAATACAGGAAATCAATCATTTCTTTAAGAAAATCAGTTCCTTAACTACCCACGATTTTCATGATGCTGTTCATCATTTTGTTTTTTCGTTGAACCCTTCATCCAGCACAGCTATGGCTGATGGCAACCAGCAGGCTTTTAAACCGGCCATGCACATAGAGGACACCGTCGACATTTGTCTAAACTTCTGACTTCCTACTTTATCAATGAGATAGAATGTAAAAACCAAAAATACCGGCATAACTTCCATTTTTTTACTTAATTTTGTTAGCAAAGCTAAATATGATGAAAAAAATATTGATCACCGGAGCCAATGGCCAGTTGGGAAGCAGCCTTAAAGAAAGAGAAAATAAATTTATGAATGCTGCATGCATGTTTACAGACATTGATTCGCTTGATCTTTTGAACAAGCAAGCTGTGTTGGATTTCTTTGATACCAGCAAACCGGATATCGTGATCAACTGCGCTGCTTACACGGCTGTGGATAAGGCCGAATCGGATACAAAGAATGCAAAACTGCTCAACTCAGGTGTGCCGGGTTTTTTAGGCGAACTGTGCAATAAGCATAACGCAAACATGCTGCACATCAGTACCGATTATGTGTTCAGTGGCGAAGCCAACCGGCCATACACAGAAACCGATGCAGCCAGTCCTGTAACGGTATATGGAAAAACAAAATTTCAGGGAGAACAACACCTGCTAAAGCAGTTACCTGATGCTCTTATTTTGCGCACATCATGGTTGTATTCACCTTATGGAAACAATTTTTTAAAAACCATGCTCAGGCTGGGAAAAGAAAAAGACAAAATTAATGTGGTATATGACCAGGTGGGTTCCCCGACCTATGCAGGCCATCTCGCAGATGGTATCATTCACGTTATCAACCGGTGGCATGAAACAAAAAATTGGGAAAGCGGGGTGTTTCATTTTTCCAACCATGGTGTGTGTTCCTGGTATGATTTTGCCTGGCAGATAATGCAACATGTAAACCTGAAATGCCGTGTACACCCTGTTACTACAGAGCAATTTCCCACCCCAGCAAATCGACCTGCTTACTCGGTGATGAGCAAAGCGGCATTTGAAGACAGATTTAATTATACAATACCACACTGGCAGGAAGGCCTCGCAGACTGTCTCAAGCGTATGTAATATTTTTAATGTCTGTAAAGAAATTAATAATACCAAAAACATGCACTGTTATAATTTGCGCCCCAAATCAGAGAGGGATAGGCTTTGTTGAACCAAACCTGCCGAAATAAAGCACTCATAGCTGGTAACATGATTGCAAAGAATGCACGACATACAGTAATACCATAACCACGAAGGCGGGTGCACTTCGCTGTGATGAGCAAAGTAGAAATCAAGCCGAAATCACAGAGACGAAGCCCTTCACTGCAGCCAATCTGTATTATATACCCATTTTTTTCCTGATCTGTTTGGGAATGGCATCTTTATGAACTACCAGGTTCATAGTCTTGTAAGATACAAAAGCCCTGGAAGCAAAAAAGTACCCGTCAAAAATATTATCGGTATCCCAGGAATTCTTGACTTTATAGTAAATGTTTCCTTTCTGGTCTTTGGCTTTGCCTGTGATCAACATGCCATGATCGTCGGTAGTTTTGTAATTATCAAAATCCTTCTGACGCATTTCCTGGGTAATTTCTTTTTCAGGTAAAATTTCTTCAAAACTGTACAGTTTTTTTTCTTTTTCTTTTTCATCCATGTTTTTCCATTTGTCTTTTTCCAGTCCATCAAGGTCAGGGCGTTCTTCTGAAGGAACAATGGCTACCCCGTTTTTCCATGAGAAGCCTTTTTCACTCACATCAGAACCCCAGGCTACTGTGTATCCGTTTTCCATAGCATTATCAAGCACAGTTAGCATATCTTCCATTGGTAAATTCCATGATTCTGCCCATCGCCAGTTATCCGGTATTTCAAGGATGAATTGTTCATAGAACGGATGATGTGTGTAAGATGTAATGTTAATATAATCGTCCATATTTAATCCAAGGCCATTCGCAAATGTTTTAGGTGTATAACTTTCTCCTTCATAATCAAAAGATTTCGGCACAATCCCCAGATAAGCATCAAGAATACCACGGTAGGCTTCTTTCCATGCTGTTGTCAGTTCTTTGTTTTTATTTTTGATGACAGCATCAACAAAACTATTCAGCACATTATCCAGTTCTCCATGTACATGATTATCAGTACCATAATTTAAGCCTCTGTATGCAGATTCAGGTAGCATGCCATAATGTTCGTACACGTATAACACATCATAAAAAGCACCTCCGCCGCCAAAGTTGGTTTTGCCGTGCATGCGTACATACTTGTCTGCTTTGTCTTCATAAGATTTACGTACGACCCACATTTCTGACAAATCAAATTCCCCTTTGCCAAGGCGTAATAACTCTGATTCCAGCAATGCTATACCACTGTAGCTCCAACATGTCCCTGCCCGGTATTGGTTTTTTACAGGTGTTGTGGGAATGTCATAAATCATTTCAAATTTATAGGCATTTTCTTTCTCGTCTTTTTCTTCCTGTGCATTTAGCGGAAGCACAAATACCAATGCTGCAAATAGCAAACTGAGTAAACTGATCTTTTTCATAATATTTTGAGTTTTATGGTTGACACAAAAGTAATATTTTCCACGTATTATTCATTTATCATTATGTTAATTATCCAAATCCATGGAGAATTGCAGCCATTAATATACCAAGATAATTGCCTATGGCATATCCGATAATGCCAACGGTAAGACCTGAAATGATAATTTGTTTATTTTTCAGTACCCCGGCAATTACCGGCACAAAAGGTGGGGAACATATCAGGGCTGTGGCTGTAACGATGGTGGTATCAGTATCAACCTTAAAAATGGCAGATAACAGGACATGAAAAACAAAGGTTCCTGTTATGACGCTTGCCACAAACCAAAACAAGGCAGGAGATATGTTGATAAAGTCCTCTATATTTACCATCGATGCCACCGTAATGCTGAAAACAAGGATCAAATACATCCCCCCTTCAAAGCTTTTTTCGATTTTATTCAATGATTTTATGGTACTGCCAATAAGGCTAAGTGTGGTTATGCTTAATATTACAACCAACATTGATATTCCACCGGTCAGCAGGAAGCTTACTCCAATAGATATGCCGGCAATGGCAACAGATGCAGCGAATGCTTTCATGAACTCCGGAAAATAAGTTTTATTAAAGAATCCGTCATAGGGCTCGGGCGTTTCATTGTTATACTCAATTTTGTATTTATAGGCATCTTTTTTCTTCCTGAATGCCGGTAATATCAAGGATAGTAATTTACTGCCTGTACTCATAATGATAAGTAAGAAAATGGCGCTGAAAAAAATATCATAGGTGTTTACCATTAAATAGATTTCAGGACTGATGTCGAGAGCTGTTTGTATGGATGCTAAATTGGGAGTGCCTCCGGTATAAAGGCCAATCAGAAGGCTGCCAACCTGCCAGGATTCGGGCAAAAGGTCTCCGTAGAAATACCAGGATATCATAACAACGCCAAACAGGGCTATAATGGCAAGTAACATGCTTAAAAAAGTGCGGCCTGATATCTTTAGCCAGTTTTTTATGTTGGATTTGAACAATAACAATGGTAAGGCCAAGGGAATGGTGGCGCTCGTCATGATGTCCTGAACTTTTTCACTTCCTTCCGGAAGGATGTTGGTCAACCCGGCAATCAATCCAAGGGCATAACACAATAGCACAGCCCCAATGCGATCCAGAATTTTATATTTTTTTGTCAGCAACGGTATTATATACGGAGCCACCAAATAGAATATGCCGAGCAATATTAATTTCATGTTGTCATTTAATGTTCAACGATAATCCGTCATACGCCAGATGGATATTCGGTGGTAGTTTCTTTTCAATTTCCTTGTGTAAGCCTATGTTATGGCTCATGTGGATAAAATATGCTTTTCCCGGGGCAAATTCCCTAATCAGTTCAAGGGCTTCATCAAGCGAAAAATGTGATATATGTGGTTTTTGCCTAAGTGCATTTAACACAATGACCCTGGACCCTTTGATTTTTTCTTTTTCTTCATTGCTAATGTACTTTGCATCGGTAATGTAAGTAAAATTAGCTATGCGAAAACCCAGTATCGGGAGTTTGTAATGCATGGCCCTCAAAGGGGTTACCCTTATGTTATCAATGTGAAAATCTTTTTCAGAAATGGTATGTATGTTGATTTTCGGGCTGCCCGGATATTGATTGGCTCCAAACGCATAAGGGAATGTTGTTGTAAGCGCTTTCTGTACATTCTTTTCTGCATATACATCAACGGGTTGTTTTGTGATGAAGTTAAATGAACGTAACTCATCCATGCCGGCAATATGATCCCTGTGCTCGTGTGTATATAAGACAGCATCTAAGTGCGTTACGTTTTCAAGCAGCATTTGTTGGCGAAAGTCAGGCCCGGTATCAATAACTAGGTTTTTTTCTTTGTGCTCAATCAGGACAGATGTGCGAAGACGTTTGTCCTTTTTGTCTGTTGATTGACATACCTCGCACTGGCAACCAATGAGCGGGACGCCTGCTGATGTGCCTGTTCCTAAAAAATGTACTCGCAAAGCAACCTTTTTATCTTTATCCGGCTAAGATAAGAAAATATTTATATCCGGTTGTGTTGTTAATTTTAAGAATAATCTTGTCTTTGAGTCTTTATTTATTCAGTCAGGCAAATCACCATGCGTTTATTTTTTACGAATCATGTCAGAAAGTGTCAAACCCAATGTGATGGAATTGGTAAAGATTTACTGTTGATGTTTATTAAATCTCAATGCTTATTCATACAAACAACGTGTTTTGCTTCATCAGGTTTACTGTCAGACATGAGTGTATGGGAATAACTCCAATGGTATCACCAGGACCGAGTTTGTGAAGGCGAGGATTTTTTCCTGAAATGATGCCGTGTTCCTGTGATAAGGCTGTCACGTAAGCACGTGGTTGTAAACGTTCAATATTGTATTTTTCATCAACCAGCACAACTTCGCCGTAATGTGCCTGTCCGCTATCATTAATGCTTGATTCTTTTGATAAATGCACTGCGCCGCCATGAATGACCATTTTATGTTGTGCAGCTTGCACCGTAAGTACCGGTGAAGCCAAAAAACAGGCGATGTCTTCAAAATGGCACGAGCCGAGCCGGTATTGGATGTAATCGTAATGTACAAAGTTGCCCGGGCGTAATTCATCAATGCCTGTGAAATCATTGCAGATGCTTGCAGAGGGTGTGTCGCCAATACTAATTACAGGGGGATAAGCTGCAAACTCCGATTTCTGATGCCGAAGTTGTTGCAATGAATTTTCGTGTATGGATTGTATTTCTGCCTGATTTTGAGCGTGATAAGTTTGCCCGTTATGCACCAAAAATCCTTTAAAATGAAAATGTTTCGTTGAAGCAATGCTTTTTATTACCTCATGGATATGGTTATAATCAGTGGCGGGTAGGCCTGTCCTGTTAGCGCCCGTATCAATTTTTTATCATTACATCCACCTTGCCTGCACAATGTTTATCCATGTGTTTTGTGTAGTTACCTGATTCCAGTACAATGCAGAAATTGAGGTGATGGGAAAAATATGCCAAATGGTGAGTTTGTTGCGGATTGAACAGGATGGCAAGGCAGATGTCTGTGAATCCTGCCTGTTGAAACTGATAGGCCATATCTATGTTGGAAACAGCAATTTTATTTATCCCATGCGATTTAAACAGATTGCCAATCTCTGTGGATTGATGGGTTTTAAAATGTGGACGAAACACCAGTTTGTGTTGGTTGGCTTTTGCCTGTATGCGGCTGATGTTTTTTTCCACAATGCTTTTTGAAACGAGGAACAACGGTTTTTCTTTTTCAGACAATTTCATATTTTTGTTAAATTAATGTGAGTACAGACTTCTTAAAAATTCATAAAATTATAATCACCACAAAATCGTTTTATTCTGACATATTTATTCCACTGTGTTACATCATCTTATGATATAAAATAGGTATAACCTTGAGTATTCATATTAATTAATTTTGTCCCATAGGGACAAACTATTTGTAACACTGCACGGAAGTGCAGTGTAAATAAATAAGAATAAAATCCTGTAAGGACGACCAAAAAAAAAATAACATTATGGCAAATTCATTCACACAAGCATATGTTCATTACATTTGGACAATAAAAGATAGAAGGAATTTTCTGATTAATCTTTTACAGGTCATCCCTACGGGATTTATTTTCTCTACGTAATCTGTAACTACCGTTCACGGCTACAAATAGAAAGTTCCTACGGAACTATGCAAATCTCCGAATGGGAAAAATTTCACGAGAGGAAAAACTTTGTCGTCATATTAACCAAATGATTGTAAATTTGCATAATAGCAAAACTTTGGTATTTAATCCTGGATAATTATCAAAAA
>JBNGDT010000032.1:12277-16212 GCA_049975305.1 Bacteroidales bacterium
TAAGAAGTCTGGAGTATAATAATAACAAAAAAAACAATACATTATGAAAAATTTTATGAATGAAGCTGAATCCTTGTGGCCGGAACTGGAATGGATACAGGATACAGATTTACGTGAAAAAGTAACCAGAACATGGGCACTGGCACTGGAACGCAGTGTGCTTGATGCCGATGACCTCAAACGGATCCCCTTTACATTGCTGGCTGGGCCGGATTTGAAAGTGACGTTTATGGACCATAAGAAATCAGTGGTACACATTGCCAGGGATGCCGGTGAAAAAGTCAATAGATTTTATCACGGCGAACTTACTGTCGACATGGATGTGTTGATTGCCGGGGCCATCCTTGCCGATGTAGGCAAATTGCTTGAATACGTATTGGATGATAATGGCAATGCAGTTCAGGGCAATTATGGCAAATATCTGCGTCACCCGTTTTCCGGCGTTTCACTTGCTGAAGCATGTGATGTGCCTGCCGAGGTGTGTCATATCATTGCAACCCATGCAGACGAAGGCAATATGGTAAAACGCAGCACCGAAGCTTACCTGGTACATCATGCTGATTTTATGACCTTTTTGCCTTTTAAGGAACGCCTGATTGTTTCAGACAAATAGGGGGTGTATTTGAAGGGTAGAATAATGTGAGGTGATTATAATAAAGTCGGAAGTCCGAAATCCTGAGTTGGAAGTGTAGCATACAAAAAAAATGGCTCGATTTAAATAAAATGAAAGCAGTAATTATTAACATAGGTGATGAAATTCTTATCGGCCAGGTGGTGAATACCAATGCTGCGTGGCTTGGAGAGGAACTGAATAAAATAGGCATCACTGTGGATAAAACCATCGTGATAAGGGATAGGGAGGATGATATTCATCAGGCTTTGGATGAAGCCCTGCAAACGGCTTCCGTAGTTATCATAACTGGTGGCATTGGCCCTACAAACGATGATATCACCAAAGAAAGTTTGTGCTCTTATTTTGATACACGGCTGGTGTTTTCAGATGAAATGTATAAACAGGTGGAGGCTTTTGTTAAAAAAAGGGGGCTTGAAGTCAATAAAAACAACCTTGAGCAGGCTTATGTTCCTGAAAATTGTATCATGTTGCCCAATAAGATTGGCACGGCAGCCGGTATGAAATTTAAACAAAGCAATTCAGTGTTGTACAGTTTGCCCGGCATTCCGTTCGAAATGAAAACCATCATGCGGGAGCAGATACTGCCGGAGCTTTCAAAATCACACAAACTGCCGCCTGTCATGCACCGCACCATCATGACCTATGGTATAAAAGAAGCTTTTTTGGCAGAAAAATTAAATGACTGGGAAAATAGTTTGCCCCCCGAAATACATGTGGCTTATTTGCCATCGCCACGTGCCATCAGGATACGTTTGTCTGTGTATGAAAATACTGCAGCCGTAAAGCCACAAATGGATAATGCCATCAGCGCATTGCATCAAATCATACCTGATAATATTTTCAGTGATACAGAACAAAGCCTTGAAGAGGTGCTTCTTCATAGGTTGAAAGAAAAAAAGTTTAGCATTTCGACGGCCGAAAGTTGTACCGGTGGTTTGATCGCTTCGCTGATAACATCCATTCCGGGAGCATCAGAACATTATACCGGTAGTGTGGTTGCCTACAACAACAGCATAAAAACTCAAATGCTCGATGTACCACAGGATGTGATTGACACTTATGGAGCGGTAAGTGAAACAACGGTGAAGTATATGGTGAAAGGAGTAATTAAACATTTTTATACAGATACAGCTATTGCCGTTTCGGGAATAGCCGGCCCATGTGGAGGAACAAACGAAAAACCCGTCGGTACCACATGGATTGCTGTGGCAGTGAAAGATAAAGTCATCAGCCGTAAATTTGTGTTCGGTAGCACCCGGGAGGTGAACGTTCAGAAGGCGGCTTATTCAGGGATGTTTATGCTGTATAATGAGCTTGGGAATTTTAATAAACAATGACCTGTCAATAAAATCTGGTTTTTTTGTAAAAATATTTTGTTTTTAATAAAAATAATACGATTTTTGCAGTCCGAAATTTATAAAAAAAAATAGCATGGCAAAGATATGTCAAATCACCGGAAAGAAAGCGATTGTGGGAAACAGCATCTCTCACTCCAAAACACATACGAAACGCAGGTTTAATGTTAATTTGTCAAAACGTAAGTTTTTCCTGGAAGAAGAAAACCGCTGGATTGAGTTGATGGTTTCCAATAAGGCCGTACGAGTGATCAATAAAATCGGTTTAAACAAGGCACTGAAGAATGCCAAAGCTAAAGGATACATAACCAGGTATTAAAAAAAAGGAGTTTTAATTATGGGAAAAAAATCAAAAGGTGACAGAGTTCAGGTAATACTTGAATGTACAGAACAAAAAAACTCCGGTAAACCCGGTATGTCACGGTATATCACAACCAAAAACAGAAAAAATACCACCAGTAGGCTGGAGTTGAAAAAATACAACCCCATTTTGAGGAAAGTTACCGTTCATAAAGAAATTAAATAAACATTTGATATGGCTAAAAAGACAGTTGCAACGCTAAAATCAGGAAAAGGGAAGGAATTTTCCCGTGTCATTAAGATGGAGAAATCAAAAAAAACAGGGGCTTATATTTTTAAAGATGATATAGTGAACAGTGAGCATGTGAAAGATTTTTTTGCTGGTACGAAGAAGTAATGAAATGTGAATTATTACCTTAATTCCTGCGGCTTTAAGGTATTGAAATAACAATATAGCACCCTTTGAATGGAGGCGTGCTTTTTTATTTTATAACTTTGCGTCTTTCCGTCTTTGCGGTGAGTAATTAAAAAAATAAAAAGATGGCTCTATTTGGTATTTTTAACAAAAACAGCGAAAAAGACCTGGATAAAGGCCTTGAAAAAACCAGGGAAAATGTGTTTAAAAAACTGGGCAGGGTTGTAGCAGGCAAATCCAGGATTGATGCTGATGTGCTGGATGAACTAGAGGAAGTATTGATTTCTTCTGATGTGGGCGTGGATACCACCATCAAAATCATTGACCGTATCGAAGCACGTGTCAAACGCGATAAATACCTGAATGCCTCTGAATTGAATAATATTTTAAAAGAAGAAATTGCTGCGCTGCTCGCCGAAAATAAAACCCCGGATTTTAAAGACTGGCAATTGCCATTTTCTGACAGGCCTTATGTTATCATGGTTGTTGGTGTCAACGGTGTGGGGAAAACCACGACCATTGGGAAACTAGCATATCAATTTAAAAAAGCAGGAAAATCTGTGCTGTTGGGAGCTGCTGATACCTTCAGGGCTGCTGCCATTGAACAACTGGAAATATGGGCAAAAAGGGTAGAGGTGCCGCTGATAAAACAAAAAATGGGGTCCGATCCCGCTTCTGTGGCTTATGATACCTTAAATTCCGCTATTAGCGGTAACAAAGATGTGGTGATCATTGATACAGCCGGGCGTCTGCACAACAAGAAAAACCTGATGAATGAACTTGGCAAGGTAAAGCGTGTTATGAAAAAACTCATCCCTGATGCCCCGGACGAAGTGTTGCTGATCATTGACGGATCCACCGGTCAAAATGCCTTTGAACAGGCCAAACAATTTGTCAGTGTTACCGAAGTAAATGCGTTGGCAGTAACCAAACTTGATGGTACAGCCAAAGGGGGCGTGGTCATTGGTATTTCTGACCAGTTTGACGTGCCTGTGAAATACATTGGCGTGGGAGAGGGCAAAGACCATCTTCAACTCTTTGATAAAAAAACCTTTGTTGACTCCCTTTTCAGTGAATGAGCCGTTTCCATTGTGATATGAAAACTTAATCCAGGTTAAATTTAATGCCCTGTGCCAAGGGTAGTTCTTTGCTGTAATTAATAGTGTTGGTTTGACGGCGCATGTATGCTTTCCATGCATCAGAACCGGATTCACGTCCGCCGCCGGTATCT
>JBNGDT010000033.1:0-15990 GCA_049975305.1 Bacteroidales bacterium
AGCAGGAATTAGCTATAAAAATGAATTTAGGTATAACATTAAGTAATCATATAAAGGTTTATCATAAGATACAAGTAAAATTTGGCCGGGATTCTTAGCCTTATTCATTTCAATCAGTAGAATTTTCCTGATACTTTGTGAAACCAAAATTTTCAATTTTATCCTTGCTAAATTTGCTTAAAACCACTAAAGCTTATCATAAACTTTTTCATTTTGTTCAAAACACTTTCAAACAGGCTTATACTTATAAAACCATATTGTCATCAACCTGATTTTTCCTATTTGAATTAATTTTTAACTTTGATTCCTAATTTATAAAACCAAAGTTATGACAGATAAAATTGTGCCCAGAGGTGCTTTTACTTCTAAGTTTGGTGTTGTTGCAGCCGCGGCAGGTTCGGCTGTAGGACTGGGAAATATCTGGCGTTTCCCATATGTTGCCGGCGTAAATGGGGGCGGTGCTTTTTTGTTGATTTACATTGGTTTTGTCCTTACCATTGGTATGTCTGTTATGCTGGCTGAGTTTATTATCGGAAGGCGTGCTCAAAAAAATGCACTGGGGTCATTCAAAAAGCTGACACCCGGAAAACCCTGGTGGATAGTGGGTTTTATGGGTATCGTTGCAGCATTTGTTATCCTTGCCTTTTACTCAACCATTGCAGGCTGGACATTGGAATATCTCATTCAGGCAATCGGTAACGGATTTGCAGGTAAAAATGCTGGTGCCATTTCCCAGATGTTTACTGATTTTCAAACCAGCACAACCAGGCCTTTGCTCTGGCAGTTAGTTTTTATGGTATTGACAGCGGGCATTATTGTTTGCGGCGTTCAAAAAGGCATTGAGAAATTCGCCAAAATATTAATGCCTCTCCTTGTTTTACTCATCATTATAATGTGTATCCGTTCTCTGACACTACCTGGTGCAGCCGAAGGCGTGAATTTTCTTTTTAAACCGGATTTTTCTAAAATTTCAGGTAAAGTAATCCTCGAAGCCCTTGGCCAATCATTTTTCTCCATGAGTATTGGCATGGGAGCATTGATTACTTACGGGTCATACATCCCGAAAGAAAACAAACTGCCAAACACAACTTTTCAGATAGCCATAGCGGATACGGCCATTGCTATCCTGGCTGGGATTATGATTTTTCCGGCTGTTTTTGCTTTCAATATGGAGCCGGATGCCGGAACCGGCCTTGTATTTCAGGTGTTGCCAAACATTTTTGCTGAAATGCCCGGGGGCTATATCTTTGCTGTGATATTTTTTCTTTTGCTTTCTGTTGCAGCCCTTACATCAACCATTTCTGTGCTTGAGGTGGTGGTAGCCTATGGCATTGAAGAATTGAATTTATTCCGAAAAAAAGCGACCATCATTTTTGCCTCTGCCATTGCTGTGTTAGGTGTATTTGCAACCCTGTCCTTTTCAGAGTTGTCAGAATTTAAAATATTTGGATATACTATTTTTGACAGCCTTGACTGGTTGTCTGCTAATTTGTTACTCCCACTCGGTGGTGTTTTTATTGTCATATTCCTCGGTTGGGTGATGGGTAAAAAAACTATCGTTGATGAGGTAACAAACAATGGCCAGATCAAAATGCGTTTTCTCAGGGTATTTATTTTTATCCTGAAATACATTGCCCCGATAGCCATCATACTGGTTTTCCTCAATGCCATTGGCGTGTTTGGATAAGAAAAAAAATAATTATGGAACTTTTTAACAGCATTACAGAATTTATTCATTCAGGAATCAACTGGTACAATGGCTTTGTCGGAGGATATCTGCTTATAGCCCTGCTTGTGCCAACAGGCATATATTTTGCTTTTAAATTCAAATTCCTGCATATCACCAGGCTCAGGCATTCTTTCCGCATCATCAGCGGGAAATACGATAAAGACAAAGACACTGGGGATATTAAACACTTCAGGGCGCTTACCACGGCATTATCGGCTACGGTAGGTACAGGGAATATTGTCGGTGTTGCATTGGCTATCCAGTGGGGTGGCCCGGGCGCTATTTTCTGGATGTGGATAGTGGCCTTTTTTGGTATGATGCTGAAACTTGTTGAAGCAACACTGGGTATTAAATACCGACAAATCAATGAAGATGGAACCGTTTCCGGGGGTCCGATGTATTATATCGAATATGGATTGAAAGACAAACTGGGGAAATTTGCTAAAGTGCTGGCTGTTATTTTTGCCATTGCTACTGTGATTTGTTCTTTTGGTACAGGAAACATGGCTCAGTCAAATTCCATTTCTGATGCCTTGTCAACCAGTTATAACGTAAAAATATGGATAACAGGATTAATTATTACAGTACTAACGCTTTTGGTAATTGTGGGGGGCATCAAACGCATAGCAAGCGTAACTTCCAGGCTGGTGCCTTTTATGGCTGTTTTTTATGTGCTCACAGCCCTTGTTATCATTGGTGTCATGTATAAAGAAATTCCCGGTGCTTTTGGAATGATATTCTCTGATGCATTTACAGGCACTGCAGCCACAGGAGGGTTTGCCGGTTCTGCTTTTATCATAACCTTAAAACTCGGTGTGCAACGCGGATTGTTTAGCAATGAAGCAGGGCAGGGGTCTGCTCCCATAGCTCATGCTGCAGCAAAAACGGAATACCCCGTGCGCGAAGGCCTGGTTGCTTCGGTTGGACCACTAATTGATACCCTGATTATTTGCTCCCTAACAGCCCTTGTCATTATAGTTACAGGAGCATGGAAAACCGGCGCACAAGGTGTAGCCATAACCATTGACAGTTTTAGAATCGGACTGGAACCCATTGGACTCGGATTACTTTCAAGGCACCTGGTTTCAATAGGACTGCTGCTCTTTGCTTTCTCTACTATTATTTCATGGTCTTATTATGGTAGCAGAGCTGTTCAGTACCTATTTGGATATAAGGCGATTAAGCCTTATTATTGGGTGTTTGGAGCGTTCGTTTTTCTCGGCAGCATTTGGGGACTGGACATTGTCTGGAATTTTGTGGATACGGTGATTACGTTTATGACCATTCCGAATTTGATTGCTATCGTTTTACTGGCTCCTGTAGTGAAAAAGGAAATTGAAAAATATTTCAATTACATGGAAACATCCAAAATACGTTATTAAACGATGAAAAGTCAAAAATGGAAAGACCTGATGGCTTTTTCTGCACGTGAAAAACGTGGTCTCAGAGTACTTATAGTTGCTGTTCTGTTGTTGATTGTACTGAGGGTATGGGCTCCATGGAAGAATTCAGATTTACAGGTTTACGATTTTTCCGGTTATGAAGCTGATATTGATAAATTTGAAATGCAGCTCACAAAAGAGACAAATAAATCAGAAACATTTTCAGAACATAAATACACGTCTGATAATAACCTGAGTTACAACAACAGCCTTTCCCCATTCAATCCCAATACTGTTACTATTGATGAAATGTTATCACTTGGGTTTACAGATAAACTTGCTCAAAACATCGTCAATTACAGGAACGCAGGTGGAAAATTTTACGAGGCAGCAGATATGAAGAAAATATATGCCATGACTGAAAAATTCTATGTGCACATTAAACCTTACATCAGGTTAAAAAATGATGAAAACAAAACACCTGAACAATATGAAGTCTTTCAGTTTAATCCCAATAAAATAAGTTCAGACAGTCTGCAGTTACTTGGCTTTGCTCCTGATGTATCTGAGAGATGGATTAAGTACAGAAAGGCTGCCGGCGGATTTGAAAACATGGATGATATAAAAAAACTTTATGGAATTGACACTGCACTGCTCAACAAGTTAATACCTGTTATGAGTTTTAATATGGATGCTGATGAGCAAGTCCCTGGAAGTAAAACAATCATGCAAGTAAAAATTAATACAGCGAACAAAAAAGAACTACTTGAAACTGAAACTATAAGCGAATCTCTTGCACAACGGATCATCGCATACAGAAATATGCTTGGTGGTTATTATAAAACCAATCAATTGCTCGAAGTATATGGTATATCACAAGAGGATATGAATAAACTAAAAGATCGGATTATTATTGATGAGGAAAACATTACCTATATTGACCTGAATGAAATTTCCTTTGCAGATTTATTAAGGCATCCATATATGTCCAAAAATAACGTAAAAAATATTATGGAATACAGGGATTTTGCCGGCAGAATTAAACATCCTGAAGAATTGCTGAAAAATAATGTTATTCCGGATTCTACCTACCAAAAAATATTGCCATACATACAATTACAATAAATTATTTGTGATGTAAAAAGAAATATGTAATTTTGCAGCCCTGAATTTGAAATGTTTATTTAAATTGTACAACCTATGATTATAGTACCAGTAAAAGAAGGAGAAAATATTGACAGGGCTTTAAAGCGTTTCAAACGCAAATTTGAAAAAACCGGTGTCATCAAGGAATTGCGTGAACGGCAAGCATATACAAAACCATCAATTCAACGTCGTCAGGAGATTATTAAAGCCAAATACATCCAAAAACTCCGTGACAAAGAAAATTAATTTCTGTAATTCCTTCTACAATACTTTTTTCTAACAATATTGGTAATGATTTACAATTTCATTTGTAACCTTTTCGTTATTATTTACGTAAATAAATAAGATGTGGAGTTGATTAAGGTTTTATGCAAAAAGACATTTACCTGAATTTTTTGAAATTTGAAAAACGCTATTCCGCACATACGGTAAGGGCCTATCAAAATGATTTAGAACAATTTTATGTGTATTTTGGCTTGTTTGATGAAAATGAATTATCTGCACTAAAATCCCTTGATTCAAAAGAAATACGTTCGTGGATAGTACATTTAATGAAAACTGTTTCAGCACGATCAGTAAAAAGAAAACTGGCAAGCATTAATGGTTTTTTTAATTATCTAATAAAAAATAAGATTGTATTGCACAATCCGATGAGTAAAGTACAAGCACCAAAAACCAAAAACATGCTCCCCGAATTTGTCCCTGAAAAACCCATGGAGGATATGCTTAAGCTTTTTGATAATCGTGATGATAATTTTTCGGCTATCCGGGATTATCTTTTGATAGAATTGCTTTACAATACAGGCATGAGGCAGGCAGAATTAATCGAATTAACACATGCTGACGTGGATGCAGGTCAAATGCAGATTAAAGTACTGGGAAAACGTAATAAAGAGAGAATCATTCCATTATCAGATCATGTAATTAAACTTTTAAATGAATATACGACAGCCAAAGCCGGGCAGCATTTTTCATGTCAGAATAACGCTCCTGTGATGGTAACTGATTCGGGTCATAAACTTTACCCTTCATTCGTTTATAATAAAGTGAACTATTACCTTGGGCAGGTAAGCAGTATGAAAAAACGAAGCCCTCATATTCTCAGGCACAGCTTTGCGACACACATGCTTAATCGCGGAGCTGATCTCAATGCCATAAAAGAATTGCTTGGACATGCCAACCTGGCTGCAACCCAAATATACACACACAATAGCTTCGAACAATTAATCAACATATATAATAAGGCTCATCCACGAGCCGGGAACTAATTAAAAGGAGGTTACTATGAACATTAACGTACATTCTTTACGATTTGACGCCGACAAAAAACTCGTTGAGTTTATCAACGAAAAAATGCAAAAATTAACAAAAGTAGCTCCCGATATAATAGCTGCTGATGTAACTTTGAGGGTGGATAACGGTTCATCCCTTGATAATAAGTTTGTGGAAGTCAAAATTGAAATTCCTAAAAATGATGAAATATTTGCAAAAAAACAGGCAAAAAGCTTTGAAGAAGCTGTTGACTTGAATTATCAGGCTCTCCGCCGTCAATTGAAAAAATTCAAAGAAAAACAAAGGCAAAAATAACATTAAGAAACTATAAAGTGTAAATTATTGAATGCCTGCACTTTGCGAAACTTGGTGTCTTTGTGGACTCGTGGGAAATTTTGTGCAACTGACGAACGAAGCAAGCACATAGGCAAAGCTTGCTTTGACTATGCCTTGCAAGGAGGAAGAAGACGAAGTCAAATGAGGGCAGAGCCAGGTTTGCTTGAGCTATGTCAAAATGCAGCCATAATTATGAAATCTGTGGCAAAGTAATCACTTTATAGACTGGGCTTAAGAATCTAACATTTAATATCCGCCAAAGTATTTCCTGAAAAACCATTCAACAGAAATCAGTCCCATTAATAAAAAGAAAATCCATTTAAGATTAAGTAAAACTGAACGTGATTGACTGGTAATAATGCGTGTCTTGTTTATATCATACGCCTGAAGGCGTTGTGGGATAGTTTCAATGTCTCCGGGATAAAACATCTCTGCACCGGTGTTTTTGCTTATCATCCTCAATAATTTATGATTGGCACGGGTTTTCAGTGCTTCCAGGGAAACCTGTTCAACAAGAAAATGTCCTTCATCCGTAAAGGTATTATCTGCATACTCAACTGTTGCATGCCATGAGTATTTCCCTACGGGCAGGCTACCCAGGTTCAATTGGTATGCATGAAGTGAGCGGTTGAATTTGTACTCATTTTCTTTACCTGTGCTATCCTCAATGTACAATTTTACTTCCGGATCATTGATTAACTCATAGGCTTCGTTGTACAGTTCTGCATCAAAAATAACCGATTCGTTTTCAGGAATGATTTGTTCAATGTCAACAGCAAACTGTTTGCCTGTGGACGTTGTGACAAGGTACTGAATAAGGTTGTTCACCATTTTATCAAAGCCATCATGATTGCCATTTTGAACGTATGTGGTCATGCGCCATTTCCAAAGGCCTGTTCCTGAAACAAAAGCAAGCTTCCGTTGTTCCATGCCTGACAAGCTTATCAGTGGTTTAGATGTATTGATACCATTGATTTTTTGCGTAAACACAGTGGAATATTCTCCGGTAAATTGGAAATCGGCAAATGGTACGTACAAGGGCGGTAATTTTTCAAGTATGTCTATAAACCCAGGTGTTAAACTAAAGGTTTTGAAATCCTGGTTATGTACAGGTTGAGCATAATCCATAGACGCTCCCTTGGTTTCTATGCTCAGGTTATAGCCCAGTTGATTAAAAGCATGCAAATCCGATTGCAATCCAAAAATGAACAATACAGGGATATGTTTATTCTCCGCATTTTTAAATATGGCTGATGCTGGATTGCTTTTGGCAGGAACCTGATGGCAAATGATTAAATCTGAATCATCCGTATTGACCGACATATCCGTTAAATAATTGATGTCAACGGAAAAGTTCTTATTCTGCTTTAACGCACGATGGATTGCCCCAATATCCGGATGAGGTGCAGCAGCGATTACAGTAATTTGCTGCTGGTTGTCAATGACATTGACGGATATCCGGCGGGAGTTGTTTTCCCGTGTGACTTCCCCTTCAACAGGTTCAATGGCGATGGTGTATGTTTGTAACCCGGTTTCATCTGCTTTAATTTGTAAATCAACATTATCAGTGGTGTTTTCTGTGTTTATGTCCACCTGTTTTTGCAACAACACATTGTCACCCTTTCGCAATTGTACCTTCAGTGTTTCCCCTTCTAATTTATAAGCATGGTAATGAACCCTTACGGGAAAGCGATTGTTCAGGAAGGCAATGCTGTTATAATTAACATCGTTGATCAGGGCATCCTTTTTTTGTGTGGTATCAGCAAGTGCAAGTGTAAACACAGGGTAGGGAAGGTCACTAAATTGATGTAACGGATGGTGTCCCTGGTTGTATAATCCATCGCTTGCCAGTAACATCCCGGCAACATGACGGCCGGTATATCCCGCCTGAAGCGTAAACATCAAATCTGAAAAATTGGTAACGGCATCTGAAAAATTCAGATTTTCCTTGGCTTGAACGCTGTCTCCGAATTGCAGGTAATGTACATCATAATCTGCTGACAGCTTACTGTTGAGCGATTTAATTTTCTGTGGATATTCATTCAGATAAAAGGCTGAATCTGCATTTAACAATACTGAAGCAGAATTGTCCTGGGCGATGATGAACACCGGCTCTTCTTTGGTCGTTTTTTTTACGTTTAAAGAAGGCCCCAGTAGCAAAAATACAATCCCAAAGATGAAAAGAAATCGCAATACAGCCAGGACCCGTACCCATGTCCGGTTGAGTTCCCGCAACTGAGTGTCTTTGTAATACAAAAAAAAACTCAATCCGGCTGCAAACACAAGCCCGGCTATAAGCCACCAGGGTGAATATGTAAAATCAATGTTCAAAATCTCTGTTTTTTAAAATTACAGTCTCTGATCAGTTAAATGGTTAAAACGGCTTAGGGTGAAACGTGATTTCAATAATTTTATTAGGTGCCGGTTTCTCATTATTAATCATCTCCTGTCTCCGCCTTCGGACTTCCGACTCCCGTCTCCAAACATAACATTAGGTTAGCATGCCGCCGCACACCTGTACAGTTTGCCCTGAAACATAAGATGACAGATCAGACCCCAGAAAAACAGCCACATTGGCCACTTCTTCAGTGGAACCTGCACGTTTCAATGGAATTTTTTCATGCCAGTTTTTTTTGACATCTTCAGGCAATTGGGCCGTCATCTCTGTTTCAATAAAACCGGGGGCAATGGCATTGGCACGGATATTCCGTGAACCAAGTTCCTGGGCTACGGATTTGGTAAACCCGATGATCCCTGATTTGGATGCCGCATAATTGCCCTGTCCTGCGTTACCACTGACACCAACAACTGAGCTCATATTAATAATAGATCCCTGCCTCTGTTTTATCATCTGCCGCATGAATGCTTTTGTCATGTTAAACACAGATTTCAGGTTTACCTGCATCACTATATCCCAGTGTTCTTCAGTCATGCGCATCAATAAGTTATCACGGGTGATGCCTGCGTTGTTCACCAAAATGTCTATTTTTCCAAAATCAGACACTATGGTCTCAGCCAGTTCATGTGCAGCCTTAAAATCAGCAGCGTTGCTTACATAGGCTTTAACCTTGGTACCGAATTTTTTCAATTCCTGTTCTGTGGTTTTGAAATTTTCATCGTCCTTAATATCGGTAAATGCCACATCAGCACCTTCCTGTGCATATCGAATAGCAATGGCTTTCCCTATACCACGGGCGGCTCCTGTGATAAGGGCAACTTTTCCTTTGAGTATTTCCATAACGAGTCATTTTTAATTTGTTGTAAAGATAAAGCATAATATCCATCTGAAAAGTGAATTTGGAATTTTTTTAATGTTTTGGGCGCCTTAGGGCTTGTAAGAAAATAAAGTGTACAGAATTGGCGAAATAATTTTGTTCTTTTTCAAAGCGTAAATGAGGCGAATAGCCATATCTATTTAACGATTTTACAACGCAAAAAAGGGCAAAAGAACATGCCAAAATGTATAGGTTATTTGCTTACAAGCCCTAAACGGCATACGGCTTTTAGCTGTGCACTGCTCTGCCTGCCAAAAGTGTTAAATGTTTATTGGGTGGCAGGCTGGCGGGTGCTGTGATGCTGCCTGCAGGGGCTTCCTCCGGTCGCCCTGCTTGCAGCACAGCACCGACGCATCGCAGCACACAGGCTAACCGCCTCCTGCCTGGCGCAAAATGTCCAGCTCTCGCTTAGCGAATTAGCAGCGACTCAGGCACAGGCAAATCATTTAGCGAGAGCGGCTCTTTAAGAGTTTTTGCCTAAACATTAAAGGTACCCTCGAACACAAGGTGGCTGAAGAATTTGAAGGTGCCTGAGGGATTCGCCGACAGGCGAATTGTCTTGAAGGCACCTCCGTCATCAGTTACAGGTATAGCAACAATCCACCTGTCATGCCTTCCGTTCTCAAGTGCTAACCGATTATTTTTATCAGCACTTTTTATAATGGGCCGGCCTGTGCATCAAAATAATATTCTGATATTGTATATTAAAAAATTATGGTATTTTTATCATGTATCATGTGAAAACAAAACCCTGAAAAATGAACATACTGTCCCGTAAATTTGCCGGCTTCTTGCTGATATTTCTGTGCCTGTCGTCGATTCATGCTTTTGCCCAATGGGAAATTATCAGTTCCCGATCAAGAATTGTAAACCTCGAAACCATTGATTATACCTGGTACGCGATTGAATATGGTTCCGATACCTTCATTTACTCTGATACACATGGTACAAGCTGGGAGACAGTGCCCGGGTTTTCCTATGCTAAATCTTTTAAGGTTCAGGATAATAAAGTTCTGCTCTCCGGTACATACAACGGTCAAACAGGATTGTTCTTGTCAACGGATTATGCTCAAACATGGACCAAACTGAATTTTTCCATGTCAACACTTCCTCAGGACATGCTCCTTACCGATGATGCCATTTACCTGCTGTATGATCCTTCTCCTTCTGTAATTAGTCCCGTATATCGTTCCCAGGACGAAGGCAATACCTTTAATCCACTGCCTGTGCTTATTGAAGAAGGTTTTGAGTATGCGAGCTCGTGTACTCATTGCCAGATGCTAACAGAACATGAAGATCGGGTGTGGGCTTATGTTGGTGGTGCGGGGGTTTATGTTACGCAGGGAGCAAACGACTCGCTCGTAAAACGCAATTCAGGATTGCCCATAGGAGACAGCCTTGAGCCTGAATATGCTGCCAGTTTTGATTCAAATGATGATGGCTTGTTCATTAGTTACAACGACACGATTCTTTATTATTATAATTCTCTATTCAAATACAATGTCAACACCAGCGAATGGGAAAAGCAGGAACATGATACTTATTATTATGACACGGATGTATATATGCAACCGGATGGCTGGTATCCGCAAATTGATCAAGAATACATATCGCTACTCATTGCGGATACAAGAATGCCATATAAGTTTGCTGTAAATGATGAACCGGGGACCTATATTTATTATTCCCTAAACGATGGTGATACCTGGTACTGCTTTTCCGGTGCTCCTTCAAATGCTCCGTCTGATCTGGGAATGACAGATGTCAGCTCCGTTAAAATTGCAGGCAATTATGTGTATGCCGGTTTTACAGATGGGTTTGCCCGGCGCAGTTTATCTGAGGCCATTAATCACACCGTGCAACCACCGGATGAAATTGCTGACCTGCCCGTTTCTCCTGAAAACATGGATTTGATTGCAAACCTGCTGGCTTCCGGTTCATTTTCGAGCCTGGATGAATTGTTGAATTCAGATTCGTTTGACTTGCTTCAGGATGAACTGAATAATACTTTGTCTGGTCAGACAACAGGGTTAAATGACCTTTTGCTCAACAGCCAGCCGGGGAGCTGCAGCTTTATGGGAATGCCTTCCTGGTTTGTCAGCCCGCTCAACATGAAACCCTTTTTCAGGGATGTGATTTTTACCAAAAAAGGACTGGGCCCGGAGATCAACCTTGCGTTTAATTTCAACAGAACAAGCGATACCATGCCCCGGATGTTTGGAAAACACCGCCGCTTTGAGTACGAATATGAACTGGTTCAGCTTGACAGTGCAGTTTTGCTAAATACCGGTACAAGCGCCCACTTTGTTTTCACTGCCGGAAACAGTGTGGATACATCGGCTGCTCCATTTCTGTTGCCGTGCATGAATAATGAAAACCTCAGACTCTACTGGACAGGTGATACATGGCAGCTTGAAAAAGGAGAAGGCTATCTTTTGCTGGATTTTGAACCGGCAGAAAATGGCAATTTCCGACTGCATTCCATTGAGGACGCTTATGGGAAAAAACTGCTTGTCTCTTACAATGCACATGACCTGCCTGTGTTGATTATTGATGCAGCGGGAAGGGAATACAGCTTTACCTACAACGATGCCTTGCTGTGTGATTCATTGTCAACGCCGGATGGTCGCACGGCACAGTTTGCTTATAACGACAACAAACAATTGGTCAGTTCGGTGGATTTTGCCGGCCTGATGACAAGCTATGCCTATGACAGTGTTGGGAACATTGCTTCCATCAACACCGAAGGTAAGCAAACCGACTTTGTTTACCATTATGATATGGACAGCACAAGCACAGACACCACGGGTTTCTTGACGCTTGTTACCGATCCCGAAGGCCGGCAAACAGAACTTTTTTCCTCCCCCCTGGATTCAATGCATTTGCTGAACAGCTTTACCTATCCCGACGGGAAAGTTAAATCGCTGATCATAAATACGCAAACAGCAAGGATAGAATCACTTGTCAATGAAGAAAATGAATTGACCGCATATTTTTATGATGAAAACGGACATCTGGATTCTCTCAACATAAACAATGACGCCTGGCTTGCATTTTCATGGGATACAGCAAACAATCTCACGGAAATCCGTAAACATAACGCATCAGCACGAAAATTTGTGTACGACGATCAGCACAACCTGGCTCAGGAGTTGGATGCCAATGACGACCCGGTTTTTACCAAAACTTACAACACCTACAACCAGCTCACCGGCGTGACTTTACCCGGGGGCGAACAAAATGCATTTGCCTACAATGCCAATGGAGCCCTGTCTTCCTTCACTACACCGGAGGGAGATGTTTACCAGTTTGCTTATGATGCCTATGGTAACCTGGAAAACTTCACAGACCCTGATGGCAACCTGATGCAGATCGTATTTGATGCAAAGGGGCTAACGCCTGTCTCATACAGCGATTTTAACGGGAATGTGTATGATATGGAGTTTGATAACAACGGCCGCATGCTGAGTTTAACATTGCCCGATGGCAGCACCCAATCCTTTTCCTATGATTGCTGTTCACAAAACGGCATCACCGATGAAAACGGAAACAGCACAACACTTGTGCGGGATGCTACCCACAGGGTATTGCAAAAAAACTGGCCGGAAGGGTATTCCACTACCTGGAATTACGACGATGCCGGGTTCATCAGTTCTTTTGAAACCCCTTTCGGATTACAGAAAAATCTGGAATACAACCACAAGGGACAACTTACCGGAATCGAGGATGCAGATGGAAGCATTGCTTATGCTTATGATCAACATGGCTTGTTAACTAAAGTAACGGATAAAAAGGGAAATCTCACGGAATTCGGATACAACAGCAACGGAAAACTTGAAAGCATTACCGATGCCCAAGGGAATAGCAGGCAGCTTGCTTACGATGAACAAAACCGGTTAACTTCATTGACCAATGCCAGAAATCAATTGCTTGAAATCTCGTACAACAGCAATGATAATGTGTCGGAAAGACACCTGGATGGCAACCTCATTGCATCTTTTACCTATGACAGCAATGCTCATATTGCAAGCATGACCGATTCTTTAGGGACAACCACCTATGCCAGAAATGCCCGCGGTTTTGTTACCGGTATTACTTATCCCGATGGTAAAACAGTGAATTTTGATCACGATCCCAATGGCAATGTAATCTCTGTGCAATATCCCGATGGTTTTACCGTGAACAATACAACGGATGAGCGAAACAGAATAACTCAAATTGACTGGGATGAAGTTTCCATCGGGTATGATTTTGATCCTGCCGGGATGCTGTTGTCAGAAAGTCTGAGTAACGGGGTGCAATCAACGTATCAATACAACAATGACAACACACTCACAAGCATAACACATGAAAACCAGGATAGCATCATCGTTAGCGAAACGGTGGAAATACAAAATGGCATCATTACAGGCATACAAAGGAAAGTGATCCCTGAAATTACGAATTTCCCGGAGCCCATGCTTAATATCTATGGAAACGAGCTCAACCAGATTCAGGGCAATGGTTACAGTGACTGGTATTTTGATTATGATGACGACCGAAACCTAATTGGAGTTTACAAAAACTATGTTCCGCTGATGACTGCTGAGTATTCTTATGATAACCTGCTGCTATCAATAACTCACGGTGACAATAACACACAAATAAGTTACAATGCAATGCGCTACCCTGTAAAAATAACACAAAATGGCATTGTGCGCCATCTACACTACGACCATAAAGGCCGCTTGTTGTTTGAAACCAACGGTGAAGGAGCCCTTGAAAAACAGTACATTTATAAAGCAAAACGGCTTGTTGCCTGCCGGATGGCATCCGGGGATACCTATTATTATCATTTCAACCGGCATGGCCATACAATGGCAATTACCGATCAAAACGGGGATGTTGTCAATGCGTATGCTTACAGTGCAACAGGTGAAATTACCGGCAAACAGGAAAGCATTGAAAACCGGTTTACTTTTCTGGGGGCTTTTGGTGGATTAAGATTGGATGATAATTACACTCTGACCGGCTTCAGGGTTTACAGCGCCAGGCAGGGCCGTTATCTTCAGCCCGATCCGCTGGGCATCGTAACCGGAACCAATCCTTATTTGTATGCCTCCAATAATCCTGTGAAAGAGATTGACCCGCTGGGTCTGGACGGTCAGGAGGAAACTGTCAATGCCGGTGAGCTGGATCCTTCCATCGACAATGATAATAATGTGGCCGGTGGCACGGCAAATCCTTATGCCGATAACCTTCCATACCGGACAAACAATTGGGATATCCTGGGATCTGCTGCTTCAGGTACGTTCGAAGACTTTACAAATCATCCAATATCAGATTTACTGCCAGATGCCATTGCACTCCCTATTAGCGGCTACAAGGCAGCAGAAAACATTGCCGAGGGGGAATATGGAAAAGCACTCTGGCAATTTGTTCCTTTCAACAACAGCCTGGAAGCCATTGGAAATTACCTGAAAAATTTCCGTAAGCCCATCACCGGAAACAAATATTTTGGCTTTGGACTGAATTCATTTGGCAGTCAACAAAACTATTCCTGTGACATGTAAATCTCACCTAAATTGTAACACCATGAAACTGAAAACACAAAATAAAAACCCCATAAATAATCGCCACATTTATCTAAAATCCAGTTCACTAATTGCAACGCTGCTTCTTGTGTTTGTTTTTGTTATGGATGCCGCTGCCCAGTCAGCAATCACTTATACTTACGACGCACATGGCCGGCTTATTTCAGAAAACTACCAGGATGCATACTCCCTCGAATTTGAGTATGATGAAGAAGGTAACATAACCAATAAAAGTGTGAGTGATACCCTTTTTGTATCTGGCAATAAAACTGATGTTGAGTTTGTTGTGTATCCCAACCCGGCCCAAAAAGGCTTTGTGATCCATCATGCCTTTTCAGCGGATGATGTGCCGGATGAAATGACACTGCATAATTCCAATGGTAAAATCATAGAAAAAATAACTGTAGAACATGCTAAAGGTGTTTTGCATTACAAGCGTGATCTTTCTCCGGGGGTTTATATCCTTAAAGCCGGAAAACTATGCTCACAGAAAATTGTGATTCTCTGATAATCGCTATGCGTTTTTCAGATAAGCTTCCATAAAAAACCATTATCTTCGCTCAAAACTGGAGGTTTATGCATGTAGCAATCGTTTATGATGGGGTCATCCCGGTAAAAAAATATGGTGGAACAGCCCGTGATATCTGGTACCTTGGAAATGAGCTTCACAAACGGGGACATCAGGTTACTTACCTTGTTGCCCCCGGTTCATATTGCCCATTTGCAGAGGTTGTTCATGTGGAAAATACCGATATCATTGATAAAAAAATACCAGAATCAACAGACATCGTGAACTGTCACCAGGACATTAATCAAGAGCTTAATAAACCTGTTTTATTTTCCATTCACGGGAATACCAACAATCCCGAAAAAGAATTTCCCCTGAACTCGGTCTTTGTGTCGCGTAATCATGCCAGAAGGTTTGGTTCGGATACTTTTGTATATAATGGCATGGACTGGGATCAATACCCGAAACCGGATTTGTCGCAAAAACGTTCAGGATACCATTTTTTAGGCAAAGCTGCCTGGAAAGTAAAAAACCTGAAAGCTGCCATGTCCATTGCCCGGAGAAACAACAAAAAGATTGAAGTGCTTGGTGGATACCGTTTTAATTTCAAAATGGGTATGCGCTTTACTCTCGACCCACGCATTCGTTTTCACGGTATGGTAGATGATGCACAAAAAGCCCGGGTTATGAACCAATCGGAAGCTTTGTTATTTCCGGTCTTGTGGCATGAACCAATGGGCCTAGCGGTAATTGAAAGCCTCTATTATGG
>JBNGDT010000034.1:0-15924 GCA_049975305.1 Bacteroidales bacterium
ATCTGTAGCTAATATTTCCGTTTTTCCGAGTTTTCTACCCTGTGTATATACAATCTTGTTGCCGTCACGTAAAAATTCATCTGTAATCCTGTTGGCAGCATCCATGATACCCCCGCTGTTGCTTCGTAAATCCAAAATCAGATTTGTCATCCCTTTGGCTTTTAGTTTTTTCACAGCAGACATAAATTCAGAATACGTCTTGTTTGAAAAGGTACTGATCTTTATGTAACCGGTTATTTTCCCCGGCATGTAGGCTACATCTACACTATAGAGAGGAATTTCATCCCTGACAATGGAGTAATGAATGAGGCTGTCAATGTTCCCGCGTTGGATGCCGAGTTTCACTCTGGTTCCTTTTTCCCCTTTCAGCATCATTATGATATTATTGGTGGAAATGTTTTTGCCGGCAATGACTGAATCGTCCACTGTGATGATTCTGTCTCCCGGTCGTACACCGGCTGCTTCGCTTGGGCCTCCGGATATTGTATGCAGCACAAGCAATGTATCGTGGCGCATGTTAAACTGTATTCCTATGCCTTCAAAATTGCCCTGCAAGGGTTCATTCATTTCCTTCAGGTTTTTTGCAGGAATGTATATGGAATGCGGATCAAGTTTTCCCAGAAAAGTCGGGATAGCATCTTCAATCAACTCCGCCTTGTTGATCGTATCAACGTAATTTTCTGAAATAAAATCCAGCATGGCGTTGAGTTTATTTTGCGCATCCTGCTCTTGTTTCAACATTCCTGTATTCCAATCTGTCATCAGTCCACTAATCAATATACCGGCCACAACAGATACTGCAATGATGATGGGTAAATATATTTGCCTTTTGCTCATAGAGAGATTATAATTTTAAATGAACAACTTCTATTCCTGCTCTTTCAAGCAATTTAAGCCCTTCGTCTTTTGAATAATGATTTTGATAAACCACCCGGACGATGCCTGCCTGGATAATCAATTTTGAACATTCAATGCAGGGCGATGTGGTCACATATAAAGTAGCACCTTCACTGTTGTTGTTGGATTTTGCAACCTTAGTAATAGCATTGGCTTCAGCATGTAACACATAAGGTTTGGTAAGGTAATTTTCATCTTCACAGTCATTTTCAAAACCGGCGGGAGTACCATTATAACCATCGGAAATGATCATTCTGTTTTTTACCAGCAACGCCCCTACCTGACGCCGTTTGCAATACGAATTTTTAGCCCAGATTTGAGCCATCTGAAGGTAATGTACATCAAACTGATGCTGTTTTTCCGGGTTGGGATGTTTGTCTGTTCTCATTGTTGCATGTGTCGTCTATAAAAAAGCCCTCTCTCGAGGGCGAGTCTCATGTCAAGTCTAAATGACCTAGTACCCAGGGTCGGGATCGAACCGACACGGTATTGCTACCACTGGTGTTTGAGACCAGCGCGTCTACCAATTCCGCCACCTGGGCAATTAATGAATTGGACGACAAATGTAAAAAAATGTTTGAAATAGCACAAGGCATTATTTTATTTTATTTCATCCATATCTCACCTCAAAAAACCATGATTCAAAAGATGGGTGATGAGCACTTTCATTCCTATCGCGATGAGTATGATACCACCAATAATGACAGCCCATTTTTTCATCTCAGGTTGCCTGATTGATTTGCCGGCTTTTAAGCCCAGAATACTTGCGATGAAAGTTACCAGAAATATAATGCCAACAGCCAACCAGATGTCAACTTGTAGCAAACCAAATGAAAACCCGGTGGCCAACGCATCTATACTGGTAGCAAGCGACAGTGTAAGTATCATTTTTACAGTAACTGTAAACTGCTTTGGCGATTTCTGACGAACAAAGCCTTCCCGGATCATGTGGGCACCAATGAAAAACAACAACCCAAATGCCAGCCAGTGATCCCAACTGTTTATAAACTGCAACACTTTATAGCCGGCAAAATAACCAATTAAAGGCATGCCAGATTGAAAAAAACTAAAACTCAGCGGAATAAAAATTTTATAATTTTGTTTTAAGGGCTTGCAATTCAAGCCACAGGAAATAGAAGCAGCAAAAGAATCAAAGCTGAGGGCGAGGACAATACCGATGATACTTAACACATCCATGAGGGCAACAAAAATACTAAACTTCATAAACATTTGAAGTTTTTTCATGTTGTAATGAAATATGATGTAATTTTGGAGTGTGAAACTGATAAAAAAAATACAGGCGTTTATCGTAGTGTTTAGCTTGCTGGTGGCAACCACAGGCTATACCATAAAATAGCCTTTTGCACCCATTGCTAGCAAAATTTTGAAACCTCCTGCTTTTTACTTCCGGCACAAACCGAAGTGGAAGAACATGCCTGCGATTGCGATCACAACGATAACAATCAACAAAAATCATGTGCTGCCTCCTTTGAAATTGACAGATCAGTACACATAGAACATGTAAGCCCTGATATACAGGTTTTCATTTCTTCAAAAGATAACAAAATTGAAATCTCAGCGCATCTTTTTGTGATGTTTGCTAATCCGTTGGAGATAAATTTACCTGAACATAAATTTCTTGCTTTTCCAGGGATATTACATCCTCAAAAAATCCCGGATGTACCCAAGACATACCTTTCCAACTGCGTGTTTAGATTGTGATTTTGCTTCGTTTTCGTGACTGAAACGATTGTAGAACCAAAATTACAATGATATATGTTTAAACAAGCAATAATATTGCTGGGTTTAGGTCTGTTGATCAACCCGGTAATGAATGCCCAGCAACTTAATGGCAGGGTGTTCGAAACAGAAAACGGGAAGCATATTCCCATCCCCGGAGCCAATGTTATTTGGCTTGGAACTAATCGGGGAACAACAACAAATTCAAATGGAGAGTTCCTGCTCAACCATCATCCTGATACAGATTACCTGCTGGTAAGCTTTGTGGGCTACCGCAGCGATACCGTACATGTTGAAAAAGACATGGAAACCATTGAAATAGAACTGATCTCAGGCGAAATTTTAGATGAGATTGATGTATCGGAACGAAAAACCGGCAGTTCGCTTGACAGGATGGAAACCATACACGTTGAAAACATCGCCGGAGAAGAATTACACAAAGCAGCCTGTTGTAATTTGTCCCAAAGCTTTGAAACCAATGCTTCGGTGGATGCTACATACAGCGACGCAGCTACCGGGGCAAAGCAAATACGGTTGCTGGGGTTATCCGGCAGGTATGTGCAGCTCATGACAGAAAATTTTCCAAATTATTACGGACTGGCTACTCCCTTTGGGCTGGAATACATTCCCGGCCCCTAGATGGAGTCCATACAGGTATCAAAGGGAACCGCAGCTGTTATCAATGGGTATGATGCCATCACCGGGCAAATCAACGTGGAGTATAAAAAGCCGACATCCTCAGAACCGGTCTATGTAAACTGGTTGATCAACGACAAAGGCCGCACTGAGGTTAACCTGAACGGGCGATGGATCATCAACGACAACTGGAGTGCCATTCTCCTGACACATCATGGCTGGAGCCCCAGGGAAAACGATGTCAACAACGACAATTTTCTGGACCATCCGTTGATTGACCGTCAATTGTTCTTTGGCCGGATGGACTATAAAAATCACAAAGGATACACATCCCGTTTCGGCCTGAAATATTTTTACGAAAACCGCAGGTGCGGACAAGTGAATTATAATCCGGATGTGAACCCGCTGGATCAGACAGCTTACGGTGTGGATATCAGCACAAAACGCTATGAAGCCTTCTGGAAAAACGGATATGTGATTCCTGGTATGAAGCGCACAAGTGTTGCCATAATCAACAACCTGAGTTATCATGAGCATGATGGTGGGTATGGAATGCGTCAGTACGATGCAACCCAACCTAGTTATTACGGCACCCTGATCTGGCAGAGTGTTCTGGTGGATCATCACCATACCTACCATGCCGGATTAAGCATGAAATATGACCGGTATGATGAACATTTGGATGAACGTCCGCTGGGTCGTAAGGAGATTGTTCCGGGAGCATACCTGCAGTATTCCATGAACATGGATAATGGCTTGAGTACCATTGCAGGCATACGTGCTGATCACCACAACAGTTTCGGCACGTTTTACACCCCTTACACCCCGCGATTTCAAATGAAATATAAACCCAACGGGATAACTGTGATTCGTGCAAGTGCTGGCAAGGGCTGGCGCACAGCCAATGTACTGGCAGAAAACTCTTTTTTGCTGGCATCTTCGCGGCTGTTGCAGATTGATGATGATTTATTGCCCGAAAAAGCGTGGAATGCAGGCATCAGCCTGACGCAGTATTTCATGGTTGGAAACCAGGAATGGCGGGTAACAGGGGAATTTTACCGCACGCAATTTCAAAATCAACTGGTGGTTGATATCGACAGTGATGTGGATGAAGTGCATTTCAGCAATCTGACTGGACAATCGTTTTCAAACACATGGCAGATTGAGTTGTCAGCCCCCCTGATTAAAGGGTTGGATTTGTGCACAGCCTACCGTTACAACGATGTTCAGCAGAACATTGGTGGTAAGATGTGTGAAGTGCCACTGAGAAGCCGTTCCAAGGGTTTTATAACTGCATCATACAAAACCCCACTGGGGAAATGGCAATTTGATGCTACCGGGCAATACAATGGTGGAGGCAGAATTCCATCAACGGCAGCCAATCTGGATGTGTATTAGCGGGGAGAAAGTTTTGATCCCTATCCTATGCTGCATGCCCAGGTTACTAAATATTTTAAAAGCTGGAGTGAGTATCTGGGTGTGGAAAACATCCTGAATTACCGTCAGGAAAATCCCATCATAGCCGCTTCAGATCCGTTTAGCCAGTATTTTGATGCTGCCATGATCTGGGGGCCGCTGGAAGGCCAGAAATTCTACCTAGGTTTTCGCTGGCAGTTAGTGAATTTACATAAAAAATGAGTATAAATCTTAAAATTTTAATGTTATGAAAAAAGTAATGATTGTAATGAATGTGATTTTCTTCCTTTTTTTCAGCACTGGTTTACATGCACAAACCACTGAAAACAATGGCGAAGTTATCCTGAAAACAGAAATGGATTGCGGAAATTGTGCAAGCAAAGTGACAAAGCAACTTTCTTTTACCAAAGGCGTTACAGATGTAAAAGCTGATTATGTAAAAGATGAGGTGTGAGTAAAATACCGCAGCGACAAAACCACACCCGAAAAACTCATATCCTCCTTGGGCGAAATTGGTTATGACGCCAAAGTAAAAGGGAAAAACACCGCTTCGGATGACGACAAAAAAGCAGGATGTTGTCCCGGTACAAAAAAAGCTGGTTGTGCAGGAAAAGATCGCCCCTGCGGAGCTAAAAATGAATAATATTTTATCTTTGAACTGCCGGAATATTCCGGCGGGTCATTAAAAATGGAGGATACCATGCGTTATTTATCGTTAATTCTATTTGTTATTATGCCATTATTCATGATGGGACAGAGCCCTGAAATCATTCCACTGCCCGAAGCTGATAAAACAGGAGGGATACCACTGATGCAGGCACTTGCCGAAAGGCATTCGTCGCGTGAATATACAGACAAAGCACTCAGTGAACAACAAATCTCCAACATGCTGTGGGCAGCCTGGGGTATTAACCGTGAGAACGGGAAACACACAGCACCGAGCTCCCGCAACAAACAAGAAATGGAAGTATATATGAGTACAGCCGACGGCTTGTTTTTGTATTTACCCGAAAAACATGCACTAAAGAAAATCCATGACAAGGATATCCGTGCAACAACAGGCGGACAGGATTTTGTCGCTGATGCCCCGGTAAACCTGATTTTTGTTGCCGATTACCGGAAAGTAGGGGATGATGTAACGGCTGATGATTACCGCTGCACATCGGGCACAAATGCCGGTTTTATGTCGCAAAATGTGTATTTGTGGTGTGCATCCGAAGGCCTTGCAACGGTTGTGCGTGGCTGGTTTGACAGGGATAAATTGCATGCAGCTATGGAACTGGAAAGTTTCAGGGATATCATCCTGTGCCAGACGGTGGGGTTTCAGGAGTAATCAGGAATTGTCAACATTCTGTATTTCTCTGTTGCCAGCATATGTGTCATGCAATGTGGTGAGAAACTCTCGTATTTCTTTTATGGAACCTACGGGCTGTATTTTCATGCGTAATTTCCCATTGTCTTCTTTCAGCCTGAAACCGCCGGGGTGTTCCTGCATGTACTTTATCATACCTGCAAACACATCTGATTTGTAAAACACCGATGACTGGTCTTTAGGGAAAAATCCCAGGAATACATCATTTTTAATGACAATGCGCTGAAATCCAGTACGCATGGCTATCCACCGCAACCGGACAACTTCAAGCATGCCTTTTACCGGCTCCGGCAAGTCACCAAACCTGTCTTGCATCTCATGTTCAAACTGCTGCAGTTCATTTTCAGTTTCGATGTTATCGAGTTTGCGGTAAAGCCGGATACGCTCGGATACAGATTCAATGTAATCTTCCGGCAACAATACTTCGTGATCAGTTTCAATCTGGCAATCCCTGACAAATTTATAATCATCAGGTAGCCTTTCTGCAGATTTCCGTCCGGAAGCAAATATGCCTTTAAACTCTTCTTCTTTGAGTTCCTGCACCGCTTCTTTTAACACTTTCTGATAGGTTTCATATCCCATATCGCTGATGTAACCGGATTGTTCAGCCCCCAACAGATTCCCGGCACCGCGAATATCCAGATCCTGCAAGGCGATATTAAATCCACTGCCCAGTTCGGTAAAATTTTCAATGGCTTTCAGCCTGCGCCTGGCATCGGGAGTCATATGCGTACTAGGAGGGGCAATTAAATAACAAAACGCTTTTTTATTGGACCGCCCTACCCTGCCCCGGAGCTGATGCAAATCGCTCAATCCAAATTGGTTGGCATTATTGATGATGATGGTGTTGGCATTGGGAATATCCAGCCCGTTTTCTATGATAGCTGTGGAAACCAACACATCAAAATCACCCCGCATGAATTCAAGCATGATGCGTTCCAGCTTTTTACCTTCCATCTGCCCGTGAGCTATTTTGATTTGGACTTCAGGGCAAATACGTTCTATCATGGCTTCTACTTCCCTGATGTTCTGAATTCTGTTGTGGATAAAGAAGACCTGTCCATTGCGTTGCACCTCGTACATGATAGCTTCACGGATAATCTCTTTGTTAAAAGTATGCAACTCCGTGATTATGGGATGCCTGTTGGCTGGTGGTGTATTAATCACAGACAGGTCTCTTGCCCCCATCAGTGAAAATTGCATGGTACGTGGTATTGGGGTGGCTGTCAGAGTTAATGTATCCACATTCAAACGTAATTTTTTGAGTTTTTCTTTGGTTGTGACACCAAATTTCTGTTCCTCGTCAACAATGAGCAATCCAAGGTCTTTGAAATCCACATCTTTACCTACCAGCCTGTGTGTTCCGATGATGATGTCCGTACGGCCTTCCTTTAAATCTTTCAGGCTTTTTTTAATTTCTGACGGGGTTTTTAGCCGGCTGATGTAATCCACCTTTACCGGCATGTTTTCGAGTCGCTCTGAAAAGGTTTGATGATGCTGAAAAGCCAGAATTGTAGTTGGTACCAAAACGGCCACCTGTTTATTGTCATTGACGGCTTTAAACGCAGCGCGGATACCAACTTCAGTTTTGCCGAAACCAACATCCCCGCAAACCAACCTGTCCATGGGTACAGGTTTTTCCATATCCTGTTTTACCAGGCGGGTAGCTTCATATTGATCAGGCGTATCTTCGTAAATAAAAGAAGATTCCAGTTCATGTTGCAGATAATTGTCGCCGGAAAAGGCAAAGCCACTGGCATCCTGCCGTTTGGCATAAAGCAGTATCAGATCACGGGCAATGTCTTTTACCTTTTTCTTTGTTTTGTTTTTGATACATTGCCAGTGCCCTGATCCAAGCCGGTGAATGGTAGGCGTTT
This sequence comes from Bacteroidales bacterium, assembly GCA_049975305.1. Classification (GTDB taxonomy): domain Bacteria; phylum Bacteroidota; class Bacteroidia; order Bacteroidales; family ML635J-15; genus JAQIBY01. The sequence continues at coordinate 7,939 of JBNGDT010000034.1, forward strand.
CACCATCCTGATCACGGAATTTTGAAATGCGGTGCAAGGAATGAATATTCACAAAAAGCATATCACCATCAGCGTATTCCAGGCGTATGACTTCCTGTTGCTTGCCGTTGTTCTCAATTTTCTGTAAGCCTGCAAATTTACCTATCCCGTTATCTACATGCACCACATAATCACCAGGATTAAGGCTATTGAGCTCTTTGAGGGTAAATGCATCCTTGCGCATAACCCTGCTTTTCAGGTGATATTTGTGATAACGCTCAAATATCTGATGATCAGTATAAACGCATATTTTTAGCGTATGATCAATAAAGCCTTCATGCAATGCATAAAAAACAGATTCAAACCGGATGTCTTCGCCCTTGTCGGTAAATATATCACGCAAACGTTGTATTTGTTTTTCATTGTCAGACAACACATAACATGTATATCCGGCTTCGTGTTTACTCTGAAATTCTTCTGTAAGCCGGTCAAAGTTTTTTTGAAACACCGGTTGCGGCACTGTATTAAAATTCAAGACGGTTTCTTCCTCAACACCCTGTTGTTGTCCCAACAGAATAAGAGGGAATTTCTGAATGTTTGATTTTATTTTATCAGGATGGGTAAGGTTTTGTTCGGGATCCATCATCGGTGTTTCATCAATATCCGGGTTTATACCTGCCTGAAAACGTTTTTTGGCTTTGTTGAAGATATCATCAAAACGTTGAAAAACATAATCCTTATCTTCAATCCAGAGGGACGCTGAATCCGTTAGAAAATCAAGAAAAGGGACTTTTTGGTTTTCTTCCGGTTTTTCATGGATATTGGAGACAACCGCAATTTTATTCAGTTTTTTAACTGATATTTGTGTCTGGGGATCAAAACTGCGTATGCTTTCAATTTCATCGCCGAAAAACTCAATCCTGTAAGCCAGATCGTTTGAAAAACTAAACACATCCAAGATTCCACCACGAATGGCATAATCGCCAGGTTCATACACAAATTCTTCTTTTTTAAACCCAAACATTTCCAGCATTTCCTCAACAAAACTTACCGATATTTCATCTCCTTTTTTAATGATAAGGGTCTGCTCTTTGAGTGATTTGCGTCCTATTACCGATTCAATCAATGCTTCAGGATAAGAAACCAACACATACGGCTTGCGGGTTGAGCCTATGCGGTTGAGCACTTCGGTTTTCATCACAATATTGACTTTGTCTGTCTGATTATATTCAACTGAACGCTTGTATGCTGAAGGATAAAACTGTATATGATCATCATAGCTGTTCAGTTTTTGAAGATCATTGAAAATATAGGCAGCTTTTTCTTTATCCGGCATAATGATTAGATGGGTGCTTTTTTTGGTTTGCCATATCGTATGGAAAAGCATGGAAAAAGCAGAGCCCACCAGACCTTTTAGTGTCAAAGGCTTGTTTTTTCCCCGGCAGTGCTGCAGTATGGCATCAACAGCCGGATGTTCACGATATAGAGTACCCAATGTATCAGACATGCGGGGGCAAAAATAACAAAACTCAAGGTAGAAAACGTAAAAATCCTGGCAGCATTAATACAAAAAGCTGGATATCCTCTTTATCAATTACTTTTGAGAAACTAGGCCAAAAAACCATCTATTTTTGAACAATTTTGCAATTAAATTGCATATTTGTCCAAAATTAATTATCTTTGCCATATTATGGTTAAACGAGACATTGAAAATACCATCAAAAAACTGATAAACCAATATCCTGTTGTCACACTTACAGGGCCGCGACAAAGCGGGAAAACGACACTTTTAAGATCAATTTTTAAGGAGTTTCCTTATGTAAATCTTGAGAATCCGGATACACGGCAACTTGCATTGGATGATCCTCGGGGTTTTCTGAATAATTTCCCACAGGGAGCTATCCTGGATGAAGTGCAAAATGCCCCGGAGTTGTTTTCTTACATCCAGGTGATGGTTGATGATAATAAAGATTTGCGTTTCATTTTATCTGGTTCACATAATTTTCTGTTATTGGAAAACATCTCTCAAAGCCTGGCAGGGAGAGCAGCAATCCTGAAATTACTACCGTTCAGCATTCATGAATTGTATAAAAACAACATAACATCAAATTATGAATCTGTAATCTTTAACGGACTATTCCCGGGGATTTATGACAGAAATCTTGAACCATCAATTTTTTATTCATCTTATATTAACACATACCTTGAACGAGATGTCAGGCAGATAAAAAAAATCGGTGACCTACACCAATTTTCAGGTTTTTTGCGTTTAGTTGCGGGACGTGTTGGGCAACTTCTCAATCTGAATTCACTTGCTACAGATGCAGGCATTTCACCAAATACAGTTAAAGCCTGGCTGAGCATCCTGGAAGCAAGTTATATAATACATTATTTGCCACCCTTTCATAAAAACTTCAATAAAAGAATAACAAAAGCACCAAAACTGTATTTTTCTGATACCGGTCTTGTGTGTTCACTTCTTGGCATAGAAAATGAGAAACAGGTTAAAACACATTATGCTAAAGGGGCATTATTTGAAAACATGATCATCAACGAATTTTTAAAAGCCCGGTATAATAGGGGATTAACATCAAATTTGTATTATTGGAACAATAAAAATCTGTACGAAATTGATCTGATACTCGAATCAGGTAATAAAACCACTGCAATAGAGATCAAATCTGGCATGACATTACAAAAAGAGTATTTTAAAAACCTTAAGTACTGGCAAAAACTCTCAGGTGAAAGTCCTGAAAATTGTTATGTAATATATGGAGGAAAGGAAAATTATTCAACCGGCAAGGGATCGTTTGTAAGCTGGCAGGATCTGCATAAGGTAACATAGTAAATGGACATTTTTGCAATCGAATTGCATATTTATCCAAAATTAATTATTCAAGATCCCGGTATAAAAAGGCATTGTTTTGGGAAATGCCTGTTATCTTATCTTTAAAAAGCAGTTCAAACCCATAATTCATGCAAATGTTCATAACGTAATCAATAACATCCATATCTTGTGCATAGAAACAAATTTTTTCCAGTGCCCCGTTGTTTTAGACTCCTGCATAAAAGCAGCATGGGCTAATTCATTCCATTGTTTTTCTGGCAAAGCGGGTTTATGTAAAGCATTTGGTTCAGGCCGGATCAATATGTATTTCCCGAATTGTTCCAGTTTTTTGCTGTTTCCTGAATCAATAAGTTGGTATTGCGGCCATATATTATGAATGTCAACGTGCATCCGGATGTCCCCATATTAGTTTTGTCCCAAAACCCAGCCGGTTGTCGGTCAATTTCAGAAAATTCACCCTAAGCATCCACAGGTCTGTTTTTTTAAGGATGGCATACGGATAGGCTTTTAAATAAGCTTTACGGCAGGTTTTATACCATTGTTCACCAGCTTTTTCCAGTGTGCCCTGTATCTGGAGTCCGCGTATTTTTCCTACCTGCCTTGTTTCAAGCACAACGGATCCGGCAACAAAATCATTCTTCTGCACATCGGCAATGTGGTGCGTATCCATATCGGACGTAAACACAAAAGCTTTTTCCTGGTCAAGCCATACGTAAAAACAATTAGCACAATAAGGCAAATCATTGAAACTTGTAGCTAGAGTCAGCACATGATGTTCATGGATAAACCGGATGATCCGCTTAGGTATTGTGTTATTCATAATGCCGGTTTTTCAACTTCGTGGAGCGAAACCATTACAACCATTTCAAACATCTATTTTTATGCCTTCAGGGATAAATTGTGAAATATCGCCACCGTTTTTAAACACATCTTGCACAATGGAGCTGGAAATAAAAGTATGCTCAGGCCGTGTGAGCAAAAACACCGTTTCGATGCCTTTATCCAGCACTTTGTTGGTTTGACCGATGGCACGCTCATATTCAAAATCTGCTGTTGTACGAAGACCTCTCAACACATACTGTGCATTGATCTTTTTGCAAAAATCCACCGTCAGGCCTTCAAATACCTGTACACTGAGTTTTTGCTCATGTTTAAATAACGTTTTAATCCATTCCACCCTTTTGTCTAAGGGGAACAGTTTGTGTTTATCCTTATTAACACCAATGCCGATGACCAGTTCATCAAACAAAGGCAATGCCCTTTTTACAATGGACTCATGCCCAACTGTAAAGGGATCGAAAGAACCGGGGAAAAGCGCTATCTTTTTCATGTTAATTATTTTTTGATTTTTTTAACCATGAATCCCTGATGGGCACGGTTTCGTTTATCACCATGTTATCTTGAGTGGAATCAGGATCAACATAAAAATAACCTATACGTTCAAATTGAATGTGTGTTTCCGGGGATAATTTTTTCACAGAAGGTTCAGCAAGAGCTGTATTTACAACCAGGGAATCAGGATTGATATTATCTTTAAAATCACCACCTTCGGGGACATCAGAAGGATTTTCAACACTAAACAATCTGTCGTAATGTCTGATTTCAACAGGTACAGCATGGGGTTTACTCACCCAGTGAATGGTTCCTTTTACTTTTCGGCCGTCAGGTGATTTTCCCCCTTTTGTTTCAGGGTCATAGGTACAATGCAATTCTTTCACATTGCCATTTTTATCCTGAATCACATCGTTGCAGGTAATAAAATACCCATACCTTAAGCGTACTTCACGGCCGGGCCCCAGGCGATAAAATTTCCGGGGCGGATCCATCATGAAGTCTTTTTGTTCGATGTAAAGCTCCCTGCTGAAAGGGAGGGTTCGTTTCCCTGCAGAGGGGTCTTCAGGGTTATTTATGGCTTCAAGTTCCTCAGATTTATTTTCCGGATAATTGGTAATAACGACTTTCAAAGGCTCCATAACAGCAAGGCGCCGTTGTGATATTTTATTAAGGTCTTCACGTACAGCCCATTCCAGCAATCCCACATCAATGGTATTTTCACGTTTGGCTATGCCGACGCGGTCAGAAAACAACCTGATGGATGCAGGTGTATAGCCCCGTCGTCGCAGTCCTGAAATTGTTGGCATGCGAGGGTCATCCCATCCGTTGACATATTTTCCTTCAACAAGTTCAAGCAATTTACGTTTGCTCATGATGGTGTATGTCAAATTCAGACGGGCAAATTCAATTTGTCGCGGGCGTGTTTTTCCGGGTTCGGCAATTTGATCAAGAAACCAGTTGTACAACGGCCTGTGTACTTCAAATTCCAGTGTACACAATGAGTGTGTAATGCCTTCAATGTAATCGGACTGGCCGTGAGCAAAATCGTAATTCGGATAAATCTTCCATTTATTACCTGCACGGTGATGCGGTTTTTTCAATATGCGGTAGATGATAGGATCACGGAGGTGCATATTGGGTGAATCCATATCAATTTTAGCACGCAACACCATGCTGCCCTCGGGATGTTTCCCCTCTTTCATTTCCCTGAACAAACGCAAACTTTCTTCCTGCGGACGGTCACGGTACGGGGATTTTATACCTGGTTTCTGTGGTGTTGTCCGTTGTTTTGAAATATCTTCTCCGGATTGCTCGTCCACATAAGCTTTGCCTTTGTGGATTAACATTTCAGCCCACTCGTACAACTGGTCGAAATAATCAGAAGTATAACACAATTTGTCCCATTCAAATCCCAGCCATGATACATCTCTTTTAATGCTTTCCACGGGATTGGTATCATCAAACCGGAGGTTACATTTTCCATTGTATGAAGCTTTGATACCAAAATTCAAACATATGGCCTTGGCATGTCCGATGTGCAAAAAACCATTTGGTTCAGGAGGAAAGCGTGTATAAATTGTTTCATGCTTACCGCTCTCGATATCTGAATCAATGATTTGTTTAATGAAATTTGTTGATGTTTTTTCTGATTCCATAATATTTACGACATTTTTCAATAAGGCAAAAATAAGGGGAATAATCCTTGTAAAAAAAAATAAAGGGCATTAATTTAGCAAAAAATATTTCATGGGACTTATAGAAATAGAAGGAATGGAATTTTATGCCTACCACGGGCATTACAAAGAAGAACGTTACGTTGGGAATCGTTTTTTGCTGGACATCAGCATAAGCACAGACACCTCAAAAGCGGAAAAAAGTGATTCCATTGATGATACACTGAATTATCAGAAGGTATATGCCATCATCAAAGATGATATTGAGAACAAAAAATCCCATCTGCTTGAACACATTGGCAGGCGCATTATTGACCGTTTGTACGAAAATTTTGAGGGAATAGAGAAGATAAAACTGAAAATATCAAAAATTAATCCACCCATGGGGGGACAAATTCGCTCGGTAAGTGTCACCATCGAAGATTAACAACAAGGAAAAACGCTGCCCGCGCTGTGGAAACGCATTCATCTGCACAGGCGACAAACAATGTTGGTGTAACAACTATCATATTCCTGCATCGCTGCAACGCAGCTTGTCCGTGTTATGGAAAGATTGCCTGTGCGAAAACTGCCTGCGAGAATTAGTGTCAAGACAAGTCTAATCTGACGCCCGTTTTTTGTTCTTTTTCGTTTTTTCTTGTTAAAGAACAAAAGATTATTTAATTTTGTCGTTCCTAACGAAACGGTACCTTGGCCGAGTGGTTAGGCGGTGGTCTGCAAAACCATATACGGCGGTTCGAATCCGCCAGGTACCTCAAAATCATTTGCCAGCAGGCATATGGCTTTTCCCATTTTTATAAGTCGGGGGATGGGATGACGACATTAGGTTTTGTGTATCACAACGACAAACAAAAGTTATTTACGGTATTTGTATTGCCATAGTCGGGGATAGACAGACTTTGGCATCAATGGTAAGTATTATGCCTTTTTCAGTGTATATTCATACTCTTCCATCACAGGGTTGGCAAGCACTTTATTACAGGTATCCTCTACTTTAGCTTTGGCATCTGTTTCTGAAACTGCTTCGATTTCAAAACGAATGTGTTTACCTATGCGAAGGTTTTTTACACTTTTGTATCCCATGTTATACATCAGGTTGTTGACAGTTTTTCCTTGCGGGTCAAGCAGTGCTTTTTGTGGCATAACGTTTATTTCAGCTATAAATTTCATAATTCATAAGGTTTGTCGTGAGCATTGATAAAATGATGAACAAAAGATAAAACAACATACAATATAATAACCAATGGCAAGGCTACAATCTGAAACAGTATGGTCAATAATACTGCTGCTGCAAGAAATATCCATACAAATTGATTGCCTTTCCATGAAAACTCGTCAATTTTAAGGGAAAACATCCGGATGGGAACAAGCATTAACATTGCAGTTGAGACGCTGGATAAAACCCAAAAAATGCTGGATGCTGTCATAATATGTAACCAATCATAATTTGTCAGGTATATGCTTAATATAATCCCGGCGTGAAACAAAGCCGAAGCCGGGGCAGCCAGCCCGACAAAATGATTCTTTGCATGGTGTCTGACATTGAACAAAGCCAGACGTATCACTGCAGTAGCAGCAGGCAGAAAAACCAGGAACAACATCAATGTTGAAAATCCCCAATCAAGTAGCAGCCTGTACATAAGAAATGACGGCGCCAGTCCAAAACTGATGACGTCCACCAAAGAATCAAGTTCCACACCAATTTTTGAACGGGCATCTATCAGGCGTGCTACCAGTCCATCGAACAAATCAAACATAGAGGCAGCCACAATAAACAAAGCCGCTTCAAGGTACATATTCAGGCTGGCAGCAACCATGGCAAACACCCCGGCACACCAGTTCATCATGGTTATACCTGATGGAATCATCCACAAGGCACTATGTTTGGATTTCATCATGTTTCAAAAATAATAAAACATTACAAATAAGGTTATAAATTTTTGTGATTATTTTTTAGTTGGAGGTGAATGAGATACATGGAAATTATTCATCGGAAAATGCAGACATGGGGAACATTCATGGAGGTTCAGACAAAAAACAGATTATTAAAAGGTCTTAAGGTTTATTATTACCCCTGATTGTAACAGACTGGCACAAATTAAAATAAATGAATACTCAATCTTTCACCTAAATTATTTATCTTTGCCGTTC
>JBNGDT010000035.1:0-15904 GCA_049975305.1 Bacteroidales bacterium
GATCACACTAATGACGTAAATATCGATATCAGCGATCATCCGCAGGGCATGTATTTAATCCGATTACACTCCGAAATGGGAGATTGGTTGATAAAATACCAACTGATCAAATAAAACAGGGATATGAATGAGTGCATCGCTAGGGATTACCTTATGTATGCAGGATGGTACAAAGAGGATGATAGTTTTTAAAACCACACAGACTGTGAATGTATCCGGTTTTGTCTTTTTGTATGCCTGCAAACGAATAATCAGTATAATTTCATTTAATTTGTTGATTATCTCTAAAAATATTGTAATTTCGCTATAATTTTAAACTCTTTAAAACATTGTCATGTGCGGTATCACAGGTTTTTTTGATTTTACACAGCGAGAGGAAAATATTGAATCCCTTACGCAATCTGCTATTGCTTGCCTATGCAAAAGAGGGCCTGACATACAAAAAATCTACAGATCAGGGCATGTTGTTTTAGGGCATTCCCGTTTATCCATTATAGACCCCGGAGAACAAAGCGATCAACCATTTGTAAGCAAAGACGGCAACATCGTGGTAAGTTTTAATGGCGAATTTTATAATCATCCGGGAATTAGGAAGGAACTCATACATGAACATTATGAATTCAGAACAAAATCAGATGCCGAGGTAGTACTACAGCTATACAGAAAGTGTGGTTTGGAGGCCATTAAACAAATCAATGGATGCTTTGCCATTGCTATTTGGGACAAGGCAAAAGAATGCCTGATTCTTGCACGTGACCGCATTGGCATAAAACCCCTGTTTTATTATTACAACGGTAAATTTCTGGCCTTTGCATCAGAAATGAAAGCATTGCTTCAGTATCCGATACCCCGGGAAATTGACAAAGCCAGTCTGAATGCCTATCTTCAGCTTAATTACATACCTGATAACCATTGCATGCTTAAACATGTCCAGAAACTCAAACCGGGAAAAATAATGGTTATTACGGAGAAAGGCATTTCAGAAGAAACCTATTACCGCATTCCCGAACCACATGCAGAAGATAAATATATCAATTCATATAATGCTGCTATTGAAGAGCTTAAGCAGCGCATGAACATGTCTGTCAAAAGGCGTATGTTATCTGACGTTCCATTGGGAGCATTTTTGAGCGGAGGCATTGATTCATCAATCATTGTTGCGCTTGCATCCGAACATACAGATAGGCTAAAAACCTATTCTTTGGGATTCAAGGACAACCCTTATTTTGATGAAACCAAAGATGCTGAAACACTTGCGCATTATTACAATACGGATCACACCAGTTTCATAACCACAACATCAGAAATGCTGGAAGATCTGGATAATATGCTGGATTACATTGATGAACCCTTTGCTGATTCTTCAGCTTTGGCCGTTTATACCCTGAGTAAACATACATCAAAAAATGTCCGTGTAGCCCTGAGTGGTGATGGTGCAGATGAAATGTTCGGAGGGTACAACAAATACATGGCACATCAAAAGGCGTTGAAAAATAATTTTCAGAATAAATTATTAAGAAACACCAATTTCATCTCGCGATCGCTGCCCCAATCACGGCAACGTAAACTTCAGAATATTATAAGGCAAATTAATCGTTATTCCACAGGTTTAAAATTATCTCCTGAAGAAAGATACTGGTTTTGGTGCAGCCTTTCATCCGAAAAATCCATCAACAATCTTCTTGATCATGTTGACGACAAAGACAAAGATAGTTATGAAGCAAGAAAAGCAAATCTGTTGCATCATGTGAAATCAGCTCCTGATGATATGCATTCCATACTGTATTCTGATATGCTTATGTGCCTTCCCAATGACATGTTGTATAAAGTTGACCTAATGTCAATGGGAAACAGCATGGAGGTAAGAACCCCCTTTCTTGATCATCATGTGGTTGATTTTGCATTTAGCATCCCTTATGAATATAAAATTTCCGAAAACACACAAAAACGTATGTTAAGAGATAGTTTTTCGCAATACATTCCCGACAATTTATTACAAAAATCAAAACATGGCTTTGAAGTTCCTTTGCTAGCATGGTTCCGTAAGGAACTCAGTTCAAAGCTGGATCAGCATGTGTTTAATCGTCAATTTATTGTAGAACAGGGAATTTTCAACCCTGAGAAAGTCATGCAAATGAAAAAAATCCTTCACAGCAACAACCCGGGTGACATACATGCCAGGATTTGGGCAATGCTTGTTTTCCAGATATGGTGGGAAAAAACAATGATGTAATGCCAAAAGTATTGCGCATAATAAACAGGTTTAACCTGGGCGGCCCTACATACAATGTTGCCTATCTCAGTAAATATATGGCACCTGAATTTGAAACTTTACTCATTGGAGGCAAAAATGCGGAATACGAAGGTGCATCCGATTACATTGTAAAAAACATGGGTTTGCATCCCATCATCATCCCTGAAATGCAAAGGGAAATCAATTACAGAAATGATTACCTGGCCTATCAGAAAATCAGTAATATTATTAAACGCTGGAAACCGGATATTGTGCATACGCATGCCTCAAAAGCGGGTGTTCTCGGACGGCTTGCCGCCATTCGTCTGCAAGTACCAGTCATAGTTCATACCTATCATGGACACATTTATCATTCCTATTTCAATAAACCCAAAACTGCCATTTATAAACGTATTGACCGGAACCTGGCAAAAAAAACATCCAAGATCATCGCGATTAGCGAACTGCAAAAACAAGAACTGGCCTTTAAATATAAAATTTCAACTCCGGAAAATTTCAGCGTCATTCCGCTGGGATTTGATCTTGAACGATTTCAACAACATTACCATGAGAAACGCAGTGCATTCAGACGCCAATACGACATCTCTGATGATACAGTAACCATAGGCATTGTAGGCCGGCTAACAAAAGTTAAAAATCACGCCTTGTTTTTGGATGCATTTGCCAGAACAAAATCATCTACTCATAAAAAAATAAAAGCATTTATTATTGGCGATGGAGAATTGAAAAATCAGCTGATGAAACACGCTGTCCACTTGGGCTTGTCAGTAAGCATGAAGAATGAAAATACTGATTCAGACATCATTTTCACCTCATGGATCAAGGAAATTGACTTGTTTTACCCCGGTTTGGACATTGCATGTTTGACATCCATTAATGAAGGCACGCCAGTAAGTTTGATTGAAGCACAGGCAGCAAACACGCCGGTTGTTACTACCAATGTTGGGAGCATTGAAAATACAGTAATTCCTGATAAAACTGCCCTGTTGGCGCAAAACAATAACAAAAACGACTATACAGCTAAACTGTTGCGGATGGTAAATGATGATAAATTACGGGAAAACATGGCACAGGAAGGGTGGGGCTTTGTTAAATCAAATTATGATTTTAATAGGTTGGTAAACGATATGAAAAACCTTTATTATCATTTATTAAGATAATCAAACCTCGCTTAAATCTTTTTTCTTATTTTTGTAAGGAAAATGTTTCATCTATGTTGAAATCATTAAAAAAATATGGTATCATTTTCATGCTTGCCTCTGTGGGACTAAGCATGCATTCATGCCGCACCTTGCGTCCCTCTGAAATGTTTCAGATCAGTGAGGATTACCCTCTTGCAGAATTCAAACCGAGTGAAAAAGAATACCGGATAAAACCTTTTGATAAACTTGCCATCCGCATCACCACTAACGATGGCTTTGCTCTTGTAGGATTGGGGAACCAACAATCTACGGGGGGGAGCAATGAAAGGCAAAAAGGCCTGGAATACCTTGTTGAATACGATGGTTTAATTAAATTACCTACTCTTGGACGTATTAAACTGGCCGGAAAAACAATACGTGAAGCTGAATCTTTTCTTGAAGAAGAATATGCAAAATATTACAAAGAACCATTTGTTCTGATTGAAGTTACCAATCGTAAAGTCATTGTATTTAAAGACGGCGGCACAAAAGGCACTGTCCTGACCATTCCATCTGAAAACCTTACCCTGATCGAAGCCCTGGCAAAAGCCGGAGGCATAAGTGATATCAGTAAGGCTTATAAAATTAAACTGATCAGGGGTGACCTCACTGGGGAGCCGCAGGTGTATTATTACGACATCTCTCATCTGAAAAAAATCCAGGGTAGCAATATTTTATTGCAGGCCAACGATATAATTTATATTGAAAGTAAACCTAAATATGTCAACCGTATATTGACAGAAATAAGCCCTTACTTGACACTCATCACCACAGGATTAACGGTTTATGGGCTTTTTATTGCGAGATAGCTTATGAATCATAATAAAATACCAGTCATTAACCAAAAGTTTGATTTTTTTACTTTTATTAAAGTATTAAAAAAAAGCCTTTGGATTATTGGTATTCTTCTCGCTGTGGGATTGATAATCGGATTCCTGTACATACGGTACACACCTCCTGTGTATCAAGCCAGTGCAGTGATACAGGTACGCACACAAAATAAAACAAATGAAATTCTCGGGCTGGAGGAAATGTATGAAACAGGACTTGACCCGGTTATTGAGCTTTTGCGTTCCCAGGAATTTTTGAAAAGGTGTTTCTCCATGTTACCATTGGAGATTTCATATTACAAAGTAGGGACTTTCCTTTCGTATGAACTTTATAAAACATCTCCTTTTGAGGTAAATTATCAAATCTCCCAACCTGATTTATTAAACACAAAAATTTATGTTCATTTTAACAAAAATAACATTGAGCTCACATATCCATACAAAGGCAAAGAACATAATATTACTTTGATCCCCAATCAATGGACTGATATTCCAGGGGGAAGAATAAAAATACAAATTTCAGATTACGACCAAATCAGCTTTTATCAAAATCATTTCAACAAAGAGGGTTACTATTTTATCATTAATGATGAAAAATCAATAATAGAAAGCTATTCTAAAAGGCTGAATGTTAATATACTTAACAAATCTGCAAGGACCATAAGGATTGCATTTGAAGATAAAAGTGCAAGAAAAACCGCCGATGTTGTCAATACCATCAGCATGGAATTTCTGAAATATGAAGTGGAAAAGAAAAAAGAGAGCGCAAATAACATCATCGACTACATTGACAAGCAATTGGGCGTTGTAATGAATCAGATGGACTCCACGGAAAAAAAATTGAATGAATTCCAAAAAGACAACCGGTTAACAGATCAAAACTCTCCCCCATTGTCTGGAACCAAACAACACATTTTCCGCACTAACCTGGGTATTCCAAACATCGCTACCAGGATCAGCGATTTTCAAAATGAATTAATAAACCTTGAATTTGAAATCAGTACCTTGAACCATATCTCTAATCAGATCAGCTCCAAAAGTGATGTTAATGTATATGAGCTAATAGCAAGGCTCAGTGGAACCCGCAGTGAAGATTTTATGAAAAGCATGCTCAATTCCATGATGGACCTTTACAATGAACGTAATATTTTACTGAATGACGTCACAGAGAATAACTATAAAATCAAAACCATTGACAAACAAATACAGACAAAAAAAGAACAAATCATTGATTATATCAATATGGTATTAGTACAGCTTGAGCAAAGCAAAAAATATTATGAAAATAAAATAAACGAACTTGAGGCCAAGGCGTACAACGATTCCAGTTTTAACGATATTGAACAAGCGAGGTTAGAAAGGCTTTTTTCAATCAACGAGAATTTTTATCATCAGTTGATCCAGAAAAAAGCGGAATATATGATAAGCCAGGCTGGCTATGTATCAGACAATATCATTCTTGAAAGTGCCAATATCCCAAAATACCGCATAAAACCATCCCGGAAAAAAATCCTTTTAATGGCAATCCTGATTACTGCACTTATAAGTTTTTTTATCATTATTGTTCGTTACTTGTTTTACAATAAGATCAGTACCGTACAGGAAATATCAACTTTTACTGACATTCCTGTTATTGGGGCTATTCCACTGTATTCAAGGAGGACGGAACATTCCCATTTGGTTGTACACAAAAACCCAAAATCTGTGCTTACAGAATCATTCCGTAACATCAGATCCAATATGGCCTTCATGGTTGGCAAAAAAAGTTCTTCTATGATTACTATCTCATCAACCATTTCAGGTGAAGGAAAAACATTTATAGCCATCAACCTTGGTGGCATCCTGGCCATGGCTAATAAAAATGTAATTCTGCTTGATCTGGACCTCAGAAAACCACGGTTCCATAAATCTTTTGGTTTTGATAACAATAAAGGAATCAGTACCATTCTGATCGGAAAACACAGTATTGATGAATGCATTCATGGCACAGAAATAGATAATCTGAAAGTTATTGCTTCAGGGCCAATACCTCCCAATCCATCAGAACTCCTTCTGACCAATAAATACAATCAGATACTTGATGCACTTAAAAAACAATACGATTACATTGTTGTAGATACGCCACCTGTAGGTATTGTTACTGATGCCATCAGGTCTTTCCAGGATTCCGATTATGCATTCTATGTTATAAGGGTTGATCATTCTCCACGTACATTTCTTTCATACATCAACAATCTTGCTGAAAGCAAGTCACTGAATAATTTAAGCCTGATTTTGAATGGCATGGATGAAAGCTCCGGAAAATATGGGTATGGATATGGATATCATTATGGCTATTCATCATACGGATATGGTCAGTCATACGGATACAGAGAATATTTAACAAACACAAAAGACTATTATGATGATCTAGTCCTCAAAAAACGAAAATTAACACTAAAAAACCTCTTCAGGCGTAAACGGAAAAAATGATGATTTCAGGCAAAGTAATGTTGATAGCAGCTTTAGTATTTTCAATATTCATGGGTTATGGTCTCAATGCGTTTTTCCTTAATCAGCCCATTAAATTTTTGCTCAAAAAGGCCAACAAATCTGCCATCCGCTGGAACAGTCAATTCAAACCAATTTTTGGCGGCATCACTTTTTATTCCATCTTCATTACCGGATTTTTGGCATATATTTTACTCATTGACCAGACTGTTGCATTTGATTCAAGGTACATTGTATTGTTCATTATTGTTACCCTTGCTTTTTTTATGGGGCTCGCTGATGACATTATCAATACACCTCCTGTTTTTAAATTTATCATTCAATTGATGATTGCTATTATATTGATATCTTTTGATGTGTTTATCAGTATCTCACCTCATCCCCTGCTGAATTATGCCATAACCATATTCTGGGTTATCGGTATCATGAATTCCATTAATATGCTTGATAATATGGATTCGGTTGCCAACCTTGTTTCCATCAGTGTTTTTGCAGGTGCCTTTGTATTGCTGCTGACAAACAAAGGAATGAATGGATTCATGCCATTTATGATTTTAATTGTTTTGGGTGCTTGCCTGAGTTTCCTTATGTTTAACTGGCACCCTTCAAAAATGTATATGGGTGACAATGGCAGTCAATTTTTGGGATCAATGTTGGCTTATGTTGGTATCGTATGTTTTTGGAACCACATACCACAGGAAACAGTTTCTTACGGGCTCAATTCAAAACAGTTTATTGTGGTGCTCCTGGCTTTTATTGTTCCTGCCACTGATACAGCAACCGTATCCATCAACAGAATATTACGCGGTCAATCTCCTTTTATCGGGGGAAGAGACCACACTACACATTATTTGGCTTATGCAGGCCTTTCCGATAGAAAAGTTGCTGCCTTGTTGTTTTTCATTAACCTTATTTCCGTTGCTATGGCCTGTTACATTATTTATGCTATCCCCAACTGGAGTTCCATGTGGTTTTGGTTATTTTTTGCATGGTTTTTGCTTATCTTTGTTGCATTGTACATGGTAACAAAAATTGTAAAACAGAAATAATATAATGAGTAAGAAAAAGCGTTTTCTCAATGATATCCCCATTTATCTGATAACCGTTTTGCTGGGCGGGTTTGTAATTATGCAACTGTTCCTTGGTTCTAAAGAACAACTCCCCCCACCGGGAAATCAAATCATCATTGAAAAAACAAACTATGCCGTTAAACAGCCTGAATTTCCTTCAGAATTAAGCTTTGCAGACGAAAAAGTGCCCCTGGAGTTGTTTGATGTTAAAGAAAGCCTGGACAGGGAACTCATCACAAATTCGTATTTTCATTCTTCAACCATTCAAATATTAAAACTATCAACCCGTTACTTTCCTGTTATTGAAAGCATTTTGAAAACACATAACATCCCTGAAGATTTTAAATACCTCTGTGTGATTGAAAGCAGCCTTAGAAATACCACTTCCCCAAGAGGTGCCAAAGGACTCTGGCAAATTATGGAGACAACAGGCAGAGAACACAACCTGGAAATTAACTCGTATGTTGATGAACGCTTCAACCTGGAAAAATCAACCGTGGCTGCCTGCGAATACCTGCAGGAAGCTTATGATAATTTTGGAAGCTGGACACTTGCCGCTGCCTCTTACAATATGGGTAAAACAAAACTCAAACGCAGAATAAATGAACAAAAGGCTGATAATTATTATGACTTGTATTTGAATTCCGAAACTGCACGTTACGTGTACCGGATTCTTGCTATGAAAATCATCATGTCAGAACATGAAAAATATGGTTTCCATATCACTTCGAAAGAAAAATACGCACCATTACCTGTAGATACATTAATTGTGGATACTACCATCACTGATTTGGCTGAATTTGCTTTTCAACAAGGCATCAATTACAAAATATTTAAAGAATTCAACCCATGGCTCATCAATACGTATCTTACCAACAGGAGCGGCAAAAAATACAAAATACTGATTCCACAGGAAGGTGTGCGCTCATGCAAAATTCCTGAAAATAAAATTGAAGATTAGTTGAACTGTAATGTCCGGTATTTGTTTTGATGATAGGATATATTGCATATAATTGGTAGCATCTCAATATCCACAAGTAGCTCATAAGATGAACAATAGAACATTTGAATAACGAATGATGAAGTAAAATGGATTAATTGGTCACATAAACAATTAAGAATGGTTGTTTTGATTATTTTAGGTTAAATACGGTCGTGATAAATCTTATTTCCTAAAACACCGATTTCTCATAAATAGCCGATTTTAACCATTATTAACTTTGCTGCATTCAAATTTTAATTAGAAACTAGTTAGAAGGTACGAAAAAAGATAATACATACTACATTGATGTCTGTGGAGCAAGGGTACATAACCTGAAAAACATTTCATGTAAAATTCCACGGAATAAACTCACGGTCATTACAGGCATCAGCGGGAGTGGTAAATCATCCCTGGCTTTTGATACCATTCATGCCGAGGGACAACGCCGCTATCTGGAAACCTTTTCTGCATACGCCAGACAATTCCTGGCCAAAATGGAACGTCCCGAAGTCGATAAAATTACAGGTTTAAGTCCTGTCATCTCAATAGAACAAAAATCCACGGGCAAAAATCCACGATCCACAGTAGGAACCATTACCGAAATTCACGATTTACTGCGATTATTGTTTGCACGAGCCGGCAAAGCGTATTCATGGAAAACAGGGGCTCCCATGATTCGCTACACAACAGAACAAATACATAACATTATACTTAAGGAGTATAAAAACAAAAAAATATTGCTGCTGAGTCCTGTTGTAAAAGGACGTAAAGGACATTACCATGAATTGTTTCAGAACATCAGGAAAAAAGGATTTGTACAGGTACGTGTTGACGGGGAATTGACAGACCTCACCCCCGGACTAAAACTTGACCGTTATAAAATTCATCATGTCGAAGTGGTTATTGATAAATTGAATCTCAGCAACAAAAAAACCGACCGCCTGACCAAAAGCTTGAAACTGGCAATGGATTTGGGAGAAGGCTCATGCATGATATACGATATTGAAAACGATGAAAACAGGTTTTTTAGTAAACACTTCATGTGCCCGGATACAGGGATTTCGTATGAAGAGCCGGCACCTCATAATTTTTCATTTAACTCGCCTTACGGAGCATGCCCGGAATGCGATGGATTGGGTGTTGTCCGCGATTATGACATCAGCAAAATCATCCCCAATCCCGCATTATCAATTAGGCAGGGAGGCATAAAACCACTCGGGAAATACAAAAACATGCTGTTGTTTTGGCAACTGGAATCACTGCTGGGGCATTATAAGCTGAACCTGGATACACCCATCTCACAACTTCCCGCTGATGCGGTTGACAAAATACTTCATGGTACCGACAAACCACTGTTATTAAAAAACACACCACTAGGAACACACTCGTCTTACGAGCTTAAGTTTGACGGTATTATCAGCCTGTTGAAACAAAAAACAAAAAAAGAACAATACCTTAAAAATAAAAGCAAATGGAGTGAGCAGTTTATACACCAGAAAAAATGCCCTGTATGCAACGGGCAACGCTTGAAAAAGGAATCGCTTCATTTCCGTATCTATGATAAAAACATAGCTGAACTGGCAGAAATGGATTTGTCTGATTTGATGAAGTGGTTTTCCGACCTGGAAAATCACCTGAGCAACAGCCAGTTGCAAATAGCCAGAGAGGTGCTCAAAGAAATACGCACACGCCTCCAGTTCCTCCTGGATGTAGGCCTGGAATACCTGGCCCTGAACCGTCCGGCAAAGAGCTTATCGGGAGGTGAATCACAGCGTATCAGGCTTGCCACACAAGTTGGATCACAGCTTGTCAATGTGCTTTATATCCTGGATGAACCAAGCATCGGACTTCATCAGCGCGACAACCACCGTCTGATAAACACACTCAAAAACCTGCGTGATAAAGGCAATTCCGTGATAGTTGTTGAACATGACAAGGCCATGATTGAATCTGCCGATTATATTGTGGACATGGGACCCGGGGCAGGTAATTATGGAGGTAAAATTGTGGCAGAAGGTACCCCGGATGAAATACGTCAAAGCACCGGCCTAACAAGCGATTACCTTTCCGGAAAAAAATATATACCCCTTCCTCAGCGTTTCAGAAAAGGGAATGGTAACAAAATTACAATCACAGGCTGTAATGGCAACAATTTGAAAAACATTGATGTTGAATTTGAGCTGGGGAAACTCATCTGCATAACCGGGGTATCCGGCTCAGGCAAATCCAGCCTGATAGATGATACACTTTATCCTGCTCTTAGCAGGCATTTTTACAATACACTGACAGAGCCACTCAGCTATGATACCATAACAGGATTAGAATTTATCGATAAAGTCATTGAAGTGAATCAAGCTCCACTGGGCAGAACACCACGTTCCAACCCCACTACATACAGCGGTATCTTTACCGACATAAGACACCTTTTTTCCCAGCTACCTGAAAGCAAAATCCGGGGCTACCAGTTGAGCCGTTTTTCCTTTAATGTTAAAGGTGGGAGATGTGAAACTTGTAAAGGTGCCGGCATAATGGCTATTGAAATGAATTTTCTGCCTGATGTGTACGTTACATGCCCTGATTGTCAAGGAAAAAGATACAACAAAGAAACGTTGCAGGTACGGTATCGTGGCAAATCCATCAATGATGTGTTGAATCTCACCGTAAACAGGGCCATCGAATTTTTTGAGAACATCCCCGGTCTGCAGAAAAAATTATCGGTATTGAAAGACGTTGGCCTTGGATACATTACTCTTGGACAGTCATCCAAAACATTATCAGGAGGTGAATCTCAACGTGTAAAACTTGCTGCCGAACTCATGAAAAAAGACACCGGAAAAACCATATATATTCTGGATGAACCAACTACTGGCCTGCATTTTGATGATGTCAAAATACTCATGGAAGTGTTGGGAAAACTGGCAGACAAAGGCAATACTATCATCATTATAGAACACAACCCTGATGTGATCAAACTGGCAGACCAGATTATTGACCTTGGTCCTGAGGGTGGTAAAGAAGGAGGATATCTGTTGTGTTCAGGCACTCCACAAGATATTATAAACCATGAAGATTCATACACGGCTCAATTGTTAAGAAACATTTATTCATAACAAATCAGCTATTTTTATGAACAAACGATTTGCATATTATTCACTCGGTTGCAAACTCAACTTTGCAGAAGCTTCCAGTTTAGCAACAGCCTTTAAATACCATGCTTATCAACGCGTTCAGTTCAAGGAAAAAGCTGATGTTTACCTGATAAATACCTGCACTGTTACTGAAAATGCAAATAAAAAAAGCAGAAATGCCATTTACAGAGCCATTCGCAACAATCCGGATGCGGTGATCATTGTTACCGGTTGCTATGCACAAATGGAACCTGAAAAACTGTCAAGCATACAGGGGGTGGATTATGTTATTGGCAATCACGACAAATCCCGCATATTAAAGCTTACAGAGCATTTGCACAAACAGGAAAAACCAGTCATCATCCATTCGACCGGGAGAAAAAACATGAACATCATGCCTGCCTGGTCGTCCGGTGAGCGGACACGTAGTTTTTTGAAAATACAGGATGGATGTGATAATTTTTGCAGTTACTGCACTATTCCCTACGCACGGGGAAGCAGTCGTAATTTATCTGTATCACAGCTTATAACCCAGGCAAAAACCATCGCATCCAATGGTTTTAAAGAAATCATTCTTACCGGTGTAAACATTGCGGATTTTGGCAAATCAACCAATGAAAACTTCCTGTCACTCCTGAAAGCCTTGAGTAAGGTTGATGGTATCGAAAGAATCCGGGTTTCAAGTACAGAACCTGATCTTTTGGATAATGACATCGTGGATTTTGTGCTCGGACATCCTGTTTTTATGCCACATTTTCACATCCCTTTGCAAAGCGGATCTGATGAAATGCTGAAACGCATGAAACGGAAATACAACACAGCCCTTTTCTCAGACAGAATAGAATACATCAAACAAAAAAATAAAGATGCTTACATCGGGGTGGATATTATTGTTGGTGTTCCCGGGGAAACCGATGCACTTTTCCAACAATCACTGGATTTTGCAGCTTCCCTGGATGTGGCTTTTTTTCATGTATTTACCTTTTCACAGCGTCCGGGAACAAAAGCGTTTTCCCAAACAGAGCAGGTCCCAATTCATATCAGAAGAAAACGCAGTCAGGTATTGCATGAATTAAGCCACATCAAAGAAATGGCATTCTATCGTTCCCAGACAGGCAAAACACGTCCGGTACTGTTTGAATCAGTAAAACAGGATAATAAAATTCATGGTTTTACTGATAATTACCTTCATGTGGCTGTTCCCGGAAATAAAAACATGGTAAATCAAATAAAATCTGTACATTTGGATACATTAAATAATAATTGTATATTTATCAGTAAATTATAAGCACTATGAATCTAAGGCTTTTATGCACTCAGGTAATACAGATTGCCGTGAAAACAGGGAAATACATTAAACAACAACAACATAAAATCACCATGGATAAAATTGAAAAAAAAGGGCTGAATGATTTTGTCACTTTCATGGACAAAGAATCCGAAAAAAGGCTGATTAATTTCATTACCCCCCTGATTAACGGCGCATCTTTTATTGTAGAAGAGAAAACGGTAAAAGCCAAAGAAGCCGAATATGTCTGGATAATTGACCCGCTTGACGGGACGACAAATTATATCCACGGTATTTCGCCGTATGCCATATCCATTGCCCTGCAACACCATGGAAAAACCATCATGGGCATCGTTTACGAAGCAAGCCTGGATGAAATTTTCTATGCGTATGAAGGCCTGGATGGTGCATACCAAAACAACAGGCTTATCCATGTTACCGAAGCATCAGAACATAAAGAAGCGTTGATTGCTGTGGGATTTCCTTTCAATGATTTTAAGCAGCTGGAGGCATACATGGAAAGCATGAATTTTTTCATGCACAACACACAGGGCATCAGGCGCCTTGGAAGTGCAGCCACTGACCTGGTTTATACCGCTTGTGGCAGGTTTGAGGCTTTTTACGAATATAGCCTGGAACCCTGGGATGTGGCTGCGGGGGCTTATATTCTTCAAAAAGCCGGCGGCAAAGTCAGTGATTTTAAAGGAAAAGACAATTATATATTTGGAGGTGAAATCGTAGCAGCTAACAATAAATATTTTGATAAATTTCTAAGTGTCATCAAAGGATACAAGTGAAACAAAATTAACAATACAACGTTGTTAATTTATAAATCACACCGACATGAAGCATTTAATTTATTTACTGTTTATTTTGCTGGGAATGGGTTCACAGGTCAATGCAACTTCGCTTGAAGCGTATTTTCATTATGTAGGATTCAATTCACCCGAAGGCCCTTATATCGAAACCTACTTAAGTACCATCGGAAAAACGGCTACCTATGTTAAAACCGAAGAGGGATACCATGCAGAAATTCAAATCACCATGCTGTTCAAACAAAACGACAGCATCAGGCAATTTAATAAATACAGCATTAAAAGTCCGGTAGTGACTGATTCATTATCAAGTAAACCCAACTTTGTTGATGTCCAGCGCATACCCATTGAAGAAGGCAGGTATAATTTTGAAATGATTATCGAGGATAAAAACCGGCCAACCAATGTATATACATATTACGATACCATTAACATTTTCTTTCCGGACAATAAACTGTGTTTTTCAGGTTTACAGCCTGTTGAATCAATTTCCAAATCCGAAGAAGAAACTATATTGACAAAAAACGGGGTGAATATGGTCCCTTATGTTTCTAATTTCTATCCCGGCAATATCACCAAGATGATATTTTACACTGAAATTTATAATTCAGATGTTGATCCGGGAGAAGAGTTTTTATTACGGTATTACATTAAAGACCTCAAGGATAATGACCTGGTAAAAGATTTAGCCAGATTCAAACGTACTAAACCGGCATCTATTGTGCCGGTATTGGGACAACTTAACATTGAAGATTTATCAATCGGAAATTATCATCTCATCATTGAAGCCAGGAACAAAGAAAATGATGTGCTTGCCAGCATTACGTATTTTTTCCAGCGCTATAAACCCATTGACAAGGCTAATTTTGAGGAAATGGAACAATACGAAATAAACACCATTTTTGCAGGGGATATCACAAACCACGATACATTACAAACCTATATCAGGGCACTTCGCCCTATTGCTAACGAACAAGAGAAAAAATTTATTGATAAAGACATGGAAAACACTGACCTGATTTATATGCAACGTTTCTTTGCCACATTCTGGTACGAGCGCAATCCTGCCGACCCGGGCGGTGATTGGAGAATCTATAAAAAGCAGATACACATCACTGATAAGTTGTTTAGCACACGCATCAAGCGTGGTTTTGAAACTGACCGCGGGCAGGTGTATCTGAAATACGGCCCTCCTAACGATTCTTACCATAGTGAGCATGAACCCAGCGCATACCCTTACGAAATATGGTCTTATTACAAAGCAGGGGAGCAGCGAAACAAAAAATTTATATTCTATAACCCTGATATTGCCGGGGATGATTTTCACCTTCTGCATTCCAATGTCACAGGTGAATTGCAAACCCCAAACTGGGAACGCTACCTCAACAAACGCAATACTGATTTATACAATCATGATGTGTTGCAAAGCGATGATTACTGGGGTAAACGGGCTAAAGATTACTGGGACAGCCATTGATTTATAACGGATGGCGGTATAAACTGTGCGGCATCACTCCATACATTATTTTAGCTCCACCACACCGCTAATTTAATGATGTCCATTATACTTTATTTTTAAAATGCAATAGTTTCTAAGAGTCACTACTTAACAAACCTGTTTTTTCAGCATAGAAAATTTCAATATGCCATTATTATCCACACCATGCCTGATATGCATTTCATGGCAAAGACGGTTTTTACCGCTATGACGCAAAGAAGCTGAGAAATGGATAGCACGATAGCACGAAAGAACATTTGAATAACGAATAACTAAGTAAAATTAAGGAATAGTTAACAATTTAATTTACAAATTTTAAACCATTGCGACATAGAGACTTTGCGGTGAGAAGCTACTCTTATTGATAC
>JBNGDT010000036.1:0-15766 GCA_049975305.1 Bacteroidales bacterium
ATGTAACCCTGTTGTATAAGCTGGGAATATCCATGGGATTGGGATTTCAGTTGCAGGATGACTGGATGGATTGCTACGGAAACGAGGATAAATTTGGCAAGCCAATCGGCAAAGACATCATCAACAACAAAAAAACGTATTTGTGGATTTTGGCTAATCAACGTGCCGCAAAAAAGGACAAAGAAGCATTGAATAATATCATCGAAAATACCATCATCAACAACAAAGAAAAAATAGATTTTGTGCTTAATATTTATGATCAACTGGATATTTCAAGGATTGTCCTCGAAAAAATCAACACCTGTTTTGATGATGCTTCTAAGATGATTAACGAAATCGAAGTGGATGAAAAAAGTAAAGCAGAATTAAAAAAATTCATCCACCAGTTGAATAAAAGAGATACCTGATATCTTTATTTATTTACACATACCGGTATGTGTTCTGTCCCATCTGTCCTGACTGCCTTCAGGCAAGTCACCAGCCAACCACTAACAAATTACCTTCAAATTTGATCTTTTACAGGAGAATTGCTTTTTTTATCAAAATATATTTACATTTGTAATGTTGTGTAATTATTAAACAAAGAATGATGGCTAAACTTACTGGTGAAATTGTTCAGATAATAGGTCCTGTCGTGGATGTTATGTTTGACAACAAAGACAATAAACTACCCAACATCTACGATTCACTTGAAATAGAGCGTGAAAATGGAGAGGTATTAGTGCTGGAGTGTCAGCAGCATATCGGCGAAAATACCGTCCGTACTATTGCTATGGATTCTACTGATGGCCTTTACAGGGGAGTGAAAGTAACATCCGATGGCAACCCGATTAAAATGCCTCATGGTGATCAGGTCAAAGGAAGGCTGATGAATGTGATAGGAAAAACCATTGATGGAATGAAATCCTTAGATGCATCAGATGGTCATCCCATCCATATTGACTCTCCCGGATACGATGAGCTTTCAACATCTACGGAGGTTTTCTATACCGGTATTAAAGTCATTGACCTTATTGAACCCTATGCCAAAGGGGGGAAAATTGGTTTGTTTGGTGGTGCCGGAGTAGGAAAAACCGTGTTGCTTCAGGAGCTCATCAATAACATTGCCATTGGATATGAAGGCCTATCAGTGTTTGCCGGCGTAGGCGAAAGAACGCGTGAAGGAAATGACCTGCTGCGTGAAATGATTGAAGCTGGTATTGTAAAATACGGTGATAATTTCAATAAATCCCTGAAAAAAGGCGGTTGGGATTTATCAGAAGTGGATTACGAAAAACTGAAAGATTCCAAACTGGCAATGGTGTTTGGCCAGATGAATGAACCACCCGGTGCCCGTGCCCGTGTTGCACTTTCAGGTCTGACCATAGCAGAATCTTTTCGCAGCGGCGAAGGAAAAGACCAAAAAGGAAAAGACATCCTGTTTTTTGTCGATAATATATTCCGCTTTACTCAGGCAGGCTCTGAGGTTTCTTCATTGTTGGGACGTATGCCTTCTGCTGTTGGATATCAACCTACACTGGCATCCGAAATGGGCGAATTGCAGGAACGGATTACATCAACCAAACACGGTTCAATTACCTCTGTTCAGGCTATTTATGTGCCAGCCGATGACCTCACCGACCCTGCTCCTGCAACCACCTTTTCACACCTGGATGCAACCACGGTACTGAGTCGTAAAATATCAGAGTTGGGTATTTATCCTGCTGTTGACCCGCTTGATTCATCTTCACGAATCCTTACCCCTGAAATTGTTGGTGATGAACATTATGATACCGCTCAGCAGGTAATTCAAATCCTACAGCGCAATAAAGAACTGCAGGATATCATCGCTATACTGGGTATGGAAGAACTCTCCGAAGAAGATAAACTGGTTGTGCATCGTGCCAGGAGAATACAGCGGTTCCTTTCTCAACCTTTCCATGTGGCTGAAGCGTTTACCGGCATCCCGGGAGAATTTGTGAAAATTGAAGATACCATCAAGGGATTTAAAATGATCCTCAATGGCGAGGTGGACAAATATCCTGAAGCTGCTTTTCTCCTTGTAGGGACCATCGAACAGGCTATTGAGAAAGGTGAAAAAATGCTTAAAGAAAACAATTAAACACTATGTTACTCGAAATCATAACACCGGAAAAATCCATATTTAAAGGGGAGGTGAAAATGGTTCAGGTGCCTGGCACCAAATCACCCTTTCAGATGCTGCACAATCATGCTCCTATCATTTCCACCCTTGAAAAAGGCAAAGTGCGAATTATAAAAAACAACGGTAAAGAAGAATTTTTCGAGGTAACCAGTGGGGTCATCGAAAATCACAACAACAACATTACAATATTGGTAACTACTCATTGCTAAAATTAAAAGACAGACGCACACAATTTTCACCGCAGAGCAAAGACGCTAAGAAATAAAAAAGAGTACCATCCTCAATATTCACAGGTAGTACATAAAATGAACAATTTAACAATAGAATAATTGAACAATTGAATAACGAACATTTGAATAACGAATAACGAAGTAAAATTAAGGAATTGTTGACAATTTAATTTACAAATTTCAAACCTTTGCGACATTGCGACTTTGCGGTGAAAAGCTACTCTTATTGATACTGATCAGTTACAAATATTGATAGAGCAATAAAAAACCACTTTTATTTTTTATTTCACTATTTATAAGTTTTTCTGGATTTAATTTGTATGATTTTTAGCTATTATTTTCCCAATAATAAGCACATGGTCGTAAATAAGCAACAGGTAAGAAATGAGTTACCCATATTCGGTATAAAATATAAAATTAAATTTTTGTGTTTATTAAAATTCTATATTGCAGGTCAACTTAAAAAAACAAAGATTGTTATGAAAAAATTATTACTCGTCACCGGAATGCTTTGTATTTTTATTATGACAATAGCGCAAACAAAAGAACCAAAGAGTGTTAAACTGAAAGATCAGAGCAGTCAAAAAAACATCAGGTCTGAATGGGCTATAGCATCAGGATTTAATGCGATTACTGATATAAATGGTGTACAGCACAACATTCAATCTGATCTGGATGACGGAAAATACGTCATCGTTGATGTATCTGCAACATGGTGTGGGCCTTGCTGGTCGCTTCATCAATCAGGTGTATTTGAAAATCTTTGGAATTATTATGGACCGGCCGGGTCTGATGAATTGATGATATATTGGATTGAAATTGACGAAAGTACCACCATCAATGATATTCAAGGAAATACATCCCAAAGTCAGGGAGACTTTACAAACGGAGGAAGTTTTCCGGTTCCTATAATTAATGATGCAAGCGCTGCTGATCCATTTAGTGAGCTGGCAACAGGATACGTTCCTGAGGTATATATGATTTGCCCGATAGGCAGTTATAAAATCATAACTGATGAAGCCTGGGATGGAGCCACTCAAGTGTATAACACTATTAATTCTTGTCCCGATGAAAACAATGATATGGAAGTTGCAGGGATAAGTTATACCAGCGGCACAAACTGTAATATGGGTGACAGTGAATCAATCATCATTGATATTACAAACATTGGACTGGATGAAGTGACAGGGGTTGAGGTTTCATACGCAATTGACGGTGGAGTACCTGTAAGCGAAAACATTGCTGCTGCTATTAGCCCAATGGAAACTTACACTTACACCTTTTCTCAAACTGCAGATTTTTCTGCAATGGGAACTTATGAACTTGTGGCTTCTGTAAACTGGGCTGAAGATAATAACACAAGCAACAATGAAAAGTCCATCTATGTTGTTTCAGGTGATACACAATTAGAGCTGTACCTTGTTTTTGATAATTATCCTGATGAAACAAGCTGGGAACTTGTGGATGATTTTAGCGGAAATGCAATAGCAGCCTCCCCGGATTATACTGATGCAGGTTCTGCTATTTCTGAGAGCTTTTGCCTGATAAGCACAAGGTGTTATACCTTTACTATTCACGATGATTGGGGTGATGGCATTTGTTGTGCTTATGGTAATGGTTCTTATACCCTCACACTGGATGGAACAGAAATCGCAACGGGTGGTAGTTTTAATTACTCCGAATCCACTTCCATTGATGCACAGCCTGATGTCGTATTAAATAACATTACGGTTTGTACAGGAGAAGCGATAAGCTGGGACACTTCCGGCAAAGGCGTTTATTCTCATGTTCCGGGAGATATTGATAACGGTACAGTTGGTGAAACAACGGTAACTTATGCCTTAAATGAGGGGACTGATTGTGAAGTGTCAACATCTTTTATTGTTTCTGTGGTAGATGCTACCATTGACATAACGGCTGATGATATTGTGGTTTGTGAAGGCGAGGCAATAAATTTCCCTGCCGGGTATGGAACTTTTGATCCTTCTGAAGTAGATAATACGGTGCCCGGAACAACTACCGTAAGCTATGAAATTAACACCGGTATGTCTTGTGAAAACTCAACCACATTTGATGTAACCGTTAATCCCCTTCCCACAGTGGATATTGCATGTGAAGATCTGGAATACTGCATCAATGAAACAATAACATTACCATCCGGTTCCGGAACCTTTGATCCGGCAACTGTGGATAACAGCGTTGGAGGCACAACAAATGTTGTTTATACAACTGCTGCCTCAGCAGAAGGCTGTGTCAACACATGCGATTTCAATGTTACGGTGTATGACAATATTATGGATATTACACCCGAAGATATCACGGTATGCCAGGGTGAAACCATTGACTTCCCATCAGGAAATGGCGTTTTTGATCCGGCTACTGTAGATAATTCTGTCCCCGATACCACCGCAGTAACGTATTACCTTGCGCAGGGTACTGGTTGTGAAAATTCAACGACATTTAATGTCACAGTACTAGAAGCTCCGGAAGCGCCCGCTACCCTTAGTGATGATTACGTGCTTTCAACAACAGCCGATGGTGATTTGCAGTGGTATTTTGAAGGAGACCCCATTGACGGAGCTACCGGTACAACATATACCTGTACTGAAAACGGAACATATTATCTCATTGTGACTGCTGATAACGGGTGTGCAACACAATCTGATAATCTTGTTGTCTCAGGGCTTTCTATTGATAATCTCCGCAACATCAGTTTTGGTGTTTATCCTAATCCGGCAGAAAACAATGCTTATATTGATATTCCTGTAAACACAGTGCAGCTGTCTGTTTATGATATTACCGGCAAAAAGGTATTAAGTAAACAGGATTTTTCAGGAGGTATTCTTGACCTTTCCGGATTATATACCGGGATTTATTTTATCAAGCTTGAAAACAAAGGAATATCAGGAGTTGAGAAATTAATCGTGAAATAAAAAACCTTCAAATCTGCCGTCCTAAACTACGTGCAGATTTGAGAAAAACCAAACACAGGCTTGCCAATATAAAACTTGTGTTTGGTTTTGTTTACTTTTGGTGCAATCTTTGCATTAAAATGCTGAATTTAAAATCGAAATTATGAAACATGTTTTTTTTGCTGTTGTGTTGGGTTTGTTTTTTTCTGTTAACCTTATACATGCTCAATCTTATACCAATGTTCAATTGAAAACCCTGGAAAGACAAACGGTACAATCAGGTGATGTCATTCAAAACGAAGAAGGTCCGGTTTTGCTTTGCTTTTGGGCTACATGGTGCAAACCGTGTATCAAGGAACTCAATGCCTACAACGAATTGTATCCTGACTGGGAAGAAGAAACAGGCGTAAAAATCATTTTAATTTCAACAGACAATGCACGCAGTATGCACCGGGTTGCTCCATTTGTCAATGGAAAAGGATGGGAGTTTGATGTGTATATTGATGCCAATTCCGATTTAAAAAGAGCGATGAATGTGGTAAATATCCCGCATACATTTTTACTGGATTCTGAAGGAGAGGTGGTTTGGCAACATACATCCTATATGGAAGGGGATGAAGCAGAGGTATATGAACAAATTCAGGCGATTACAGTTAATAATGAATAAAATTTGATTAAAAACAGTTTGCAAGCCGGGGCAATGATAAAATTAATATTAAGGTTTCTCCCATTACTGGGTATGTGTGCATCACTTCAGTTGAGGGCTCAGGAAGGAAGAATTACAGGGAACTTCCAGGGAGATTTCCAGTATTATATTTCCGATACCACCATCAATGCAGTGTCTCCCGGTGAACGCCTGTTGATGAATTCCTATGCCAATTTCACCTATCACAAAGGCAATTTTTCTGCCGGCCTGCGGTATGAAGGCTACTTAAATACCTTAGCCGGCTTTCCCGGTGAAGATGGCCGCAACGATGGCGTAGGAATCCCACATCGATGGGCACGGTTTTCAAAAAACGGACTGGAAGTTACGGCAGGAAACTTTTACGAACAATTTGGTAATGGCCTTGCATTGCGAACCTATGAAGAAAAAAACCTCGGCATTGATAATTCCCTGGATGGTGTCAGGGTGAAATATAACCCGGTTTTTGGATTGAATATTACCGGCCTGGTGGGAAAACAACGGTATTATTTTGATTATGGCCCCGGGATTGTGCGTGGCTTTGATGCTGAAATCGGAATCAATGATGTGATCAGTCCATTGATGGACAAAATGCTCAGGATACGTCTCGGAGGTAGTTTTGTCAGTAAATACCAGGATGATAATGATCCGGTGTATGTACTCCCTGAAAATGTTGCAACAACAGCTGCCCGTATCAATGTCAATTATAAGCTCTTCAACCTCGCAACAGAATACGCGTATAAAATCAATGATCCTTCCCAGGATAACAACTATATTTATAAACCCGGCCAGGCTTTTCTTGCCACCTCTACCTATTCTCAAAGCGGGTTAGGCATTCTGGTGAGCACAAAATGGGTGGATAACATGAGTTTTCGTTCTGACAGGAACGCTGTACTGACAGATTTGAACATCAATCATCTGCCGGAAATCACGAAAAATCATGTTTATACCCTGGCAGCCTATTATCCGTATGCCACACAACCCTCTGGTGAATGGGGGATGCAGGCTGAGGTTTTTTATAAATTCAAAAGAAAAACCACACTTGGTGGAAAGTATGGTACGCAAATATCCCTGAATTATGCGCGCGTTCAAAACATTGATAAAAATCATGTGAACGATACGATTCCTTTGAATGCCATGGGTACTGATGGTTATGAAACACGGCTTTTCAGCGTTGGAGAGGAGTTGTATTTTGAAGACATCAACCTTGAGATCACTAAACAATGGACAAAACAATTTAAATCTGTATTGATCTATCAGCATTTGACTCTGGACAACAATATCCTGTTGCAAAGTGAGTATCACGGCATGATCAAAGCCCATATTGGCATTGCTGACCTGACGTATAAGCTCAATTCAGATTATTCGCTCAGTACAGAATTCCAGAGCATGTTTACAGACCAGGACAAAGGAAACTGGGCCCTCGGATTGATTGAAATAAATGCCCCCAATGTGTTTTTTACCATCATGGATAATTGGAATTACGGCAATCCTGAAAAAGATCAGAGGATACATTATTTTACCCTGGGCATGGGATATATTAAAAGTGGAAACCGCATACAATTATCTTACGGGAAGCAACGCCAGGGGGTAATGTGTGTCGGTGGTGTGTGCCGCATGGTCCCCGCCTCAAATGGTGTGATGTTATCAATTTCAAGTACGTTTTAACGATTATGAAAATAAAAAAATACATATCCGGACTAAAAATAATTGCATATATACCTTTGGTGTTCATGCTCTTGGGTGTATTGTTTAATGCCTGTGATGAAATTGACGAACCATACGTTGAGGAAGATGCTATAGTATGGCATGGTAGAAAAATTTTGATCATGGAATTTACAGCACACCGTTGCCCGAATTGCCCCGAAGGGCATGAAGAAATTGAAAATCTGCAATCTGCTTTCCCTGAAGCCATTGTTACCGTAGCCGTGCATTGTGGTCTTGATGCCATGCCGGTAACCAGTGATACAACAGAGCCATACCATTATGATTTTACCAGTGACATTAGTATTGAACTGGGGGGAGATGGTGGAATTACCTCAGATGGGTACTTTAATATAAGCGGTAAGCCCACAGCAACCATCAATGAATTTGCGCCGGGAAACTTATTCAATGTGCAGGCATGGCGCAGCGAAGTGGCAAAGTACATCCAAACCTATCCCGAATACAGTATTGATATTGATGCGGATTATTCAGAGCATGACAGCCTCATGTCAGCGGATGTGTCTGTGGAAGCGGTGTTGGATTCAAAACGCAATCTGCATCTTTGTGTGTATGTTGTTGAATCAAACATCATTGAATGGCAAAAAACCCTTGAAGATCCGGATGGTGTTGAAGATTATCAGCATAACCATGTGCTTCGTGCCTCTATGAACGGGGTTTATGGGGAAAATATCAATTCCGGCAACGCTAATATTACCGTAGGGTATGAATTCACAAGGACCTATGGCATGGCTGTTGACGATGAATGGGATCCACAACACCTGCATGTTGTGGCTTTTGTGTACGACAGCGACAGTTATGAAGTGTTGCAGTCAGAAGAAATACCGCTTTTTGATCAATAGAATAAAAACAATCCCGTAAATTTATTATCTTCACAACATGAAGCACAAAAAACACAGTTTACTGTTTGTTATTGCAATGTTCCTTCTGATATCAGTGTCGGCGCAGGTTTTTAAAGCAGGCTTTTGTGCCGGCCCCGTGGTGACGCAGTACAACGGAGACAACAAGGGAGGATACAGTAAGATCGGACCCAAAGCAGGCTTTTTTGTGCGCAGGATAATGCCGGGAAAGTGGAATTATCAGATTGATTTGATTTTTGTTCAGAAAGGTAGCAAATATGAGTATCATGATGATAATTTCTCTAAGTATGAATATTATAATTTACGGCTCAGGTATATTGAAGTCCCGTTGACTTTTCAGTATGTTACCGATAAAATTGAAGTACCCGGTCTTTTTCGGTTGAGATTTGGAACAGACATTGCTTTTGAGATGGGGTTAGGCTCTGCTTACCTGCTTGAAGCCAAAGAAGATGATGATGGTGGCGGATGGCTGAATAAACCAATCAGGCCTTTCAAAAAATATGATATTACAGGGCATCTTGGGGTTGCTTACTGGTTTAATCCCAACTGGGCTGTGAATTTTCGTTACAGTTACAGCCTTTTACCTGTGCGCGCCCATCCCGGTGGCCAAACATGGCTGATTGACCTTGGAGAGTACAACAACGTGTTGCATTTTACCCTTTATTATGCTTTTTAACTGTCAATTAAGTCAATTAGATTAATTAGGTCAATTAGAAATTAAAAAGTTATTCCATGTCTATTGATAAATCTAAACATATAATCATAGCCATCACCGGGGCAAGCGGCTGCATTTATGCCAAAAGGCTGATTGAAAAACTCGAAAACACCAAAAATACTCCCCGTATCTCAATCATCATGTCTGAAGTGGGAAAGCAGGTGTGGCAAACAGAGCTGGAAGCACTGCCGGAATTTAGGCATAAGGTGTACCACGAAAAGGATTTTATGGCACCGTTTGCTTCAGGGTCATCTGTGGCTGATAGCATGGTAGTTATCCCCTGCACTATGGGCAGCCTCGGTAAAATTGCACATGGCATTGCAGACAACCTGATCACGAGAGCCGCTGATGTGATATTGAAAGAGAAAAAACAACTGATCATGGTCCCGCGGGAAACTCCCCTGAATCTCATTCACATTGAAAACATGAAATTGTTAACCCTTGCCGGGGCTACCATTATACCTGCCTGTCCATCCTTTTATTCCAAACCTGTAAGCATACATGCGCTGGTGGATACCATCGTTGACCGTGTGCTGGATCATTTGGGATACGCGCTGGAAAGTGCAGGGCGGTGGTAGTAAACCTACGATCCAGCCATCCCAATACATCCCAGGCTTACTTTGGTGCCTTCTATACTCAGCAACTTTTGAGCACAGGCTTCTATGGTGGCTCCTGTGGTAATGACATCGTCAACAAGAAGAACGTATTTGTTTTCAAAGGCTTCCGGTTTTTTAACCGCAAACACATCGGACACATTTTCCCAGCGGTCGTAACGGCCTTTTTTTGTCTGCGTTTTGGTAAACACTTTACGAACAAGGTTATTGGTGTTTACAGGGACATCCATCACTGATGACATTCCTGTTGCGATTATCTCAGCCTGATTGTACCCGCGTATTTTTTGCTTATCAGGATGCAAAGGCACAGGAATGATATAATCAAGTTGTTGAAACAGCCTTGATTCTTTGAGTTCGGCTCCAAGTTCACGCCCGAGAAATGCACCAATATCAGGGCGGTTCTGGTATTTTAATTTGTGGATAAGTTTCCGGTATGGGCTTCCTTTGACAAAATACATCATTGCAGTGGCCTGTTCGATTTTTACCCTGCCCCAAAATACATGGGCCAAATCATTTTCCTTGTCATCATGAAATACAGTGCGCGGTAATTTAAAAAGGCACTCCGTACACAAAATTTCTTCCTGATGCATAAGGCTTTTTCCGCATGCATCACAGATTTTTGGATAAAACAAATACCAGAAATCCTGCCAGTATGTGAACAGCTTGTTTTTCATCTGTTTCATATAGCCCAAAACCCTGAACAAACCTTTGTTTAACGCGATAACGCACTTATTTTGTCAATTCATGGAAAACATCTTCGAGGCTTTTGGCTTTCTGATTCATAGACAATACAGTTATGTTATTTTTGACAGCATAATGAAATAGTTTTGGTCTTATATCGCTCCCTGACTTGCTCTCTATCAGATATTTATTATCTTTTAACTTAACCGTTTTTATCACACTCCCGATACTTTTCAGGCTAGATGGATTTATTTTCTTGTCAAATTCAACAATAACGGTAAATTTTTCTTTATCCGGTGTTGACAGCGTTGACGCTTTATCATCAGCAACAATTTTCCCGTTGTTAATGATGATTACCCTGTCACAGATAGCTTCCACTTCCTGCATAATATGCGTAGTAAGAATCACTGTTTTTTTCTTACCCAGATGGGAAATAAGGTTCCTTATTTCAATAATCTGATTGGGATCAAGCCCGCTGGTTGGTTCATCCAAAATAAGCACTTTGGGATCGTGAATGATTGCTTGTGCCAGACCAACCCGTTGCCGGTAACCTTTTGAAAGTGCACCGATTTGTTTTTTTATCTCTTTGGTTAATCCTGTAAGTTCAATCACTTCATCAACCCTGTTTTTTTTGTTTTTAATTTTATAAATGCCGGCAACGTAATTCAGGTATTCACGTATGTACAAATCATCATACAGGGGATTGTCTTCCGGTAAATAACCAATCATTTTTTTTACTTTCAGGTCATGTTCATTTACGTCAAGGCCTTCTACTTTTGCCATGCCGCTTGTCGGGGGAATATTTCCGGTGATGATACGGATAGTGGTTGTTTTTCCCGCACCATTAGGACCTATAAACCCCACAATCTGACCAGTGTCCACTGTAAATGAAACCTGATCGAGCGCTTTTTGTTTACCGTATAATTTTGTGATGTTGTGTACTTCGATTGACATAGCCAAACATATTTTATCTGTTGCACAAATTTATTAATTCCCGTTGGATTTCTGTATCTTTATGCATTAAAATTGTTTGATCATCCAATGAAACAGCGGTATTGCATAGATTTGGCTAATTACGAACGGTTTCCTACACGAATTGTAAACATTGGTGATATTCCTGTTGGTGGAAATTATCCCATTAGGTTGCAATCCATGACAAATACCAATACCATGGATATCCAAGCAACAATGGAACAGTGCAAACGTATTTTTGATGCTGGTGCTGATTTTGTCAGAATTACTGCACCCGGTGTAAAAGAAGCGGAATGTTTAAAACATATAAAAAAATCATTGCATGCCGCCGGATACAAAAAACCGCTGATTGCGGATGTGCATTTTAACCCGAAAGCGGCAGAAATAGCAGCATCCATTGTGGAGAAAGTACGGATTAATCCGGGTAATTATGTGGATCCACGTGCAAAATTCAGGAAGCAGGATATATCAGAAGAGAAATATGATCTGGAGCTTGAACGCATGCACAGCAAATTGCTACCCTTGATAAAGATATGTAAAGAAAACGGTACGGCGATTCGCATTGGCAGTAATTACGGGAGCTTATCTGACCGGATTATGAACAGGTATGGAAACACGCCTGAAGGTATGGTGGAAGCTGCCATGGAATTTTATCACATTTTCAGGGCAGAGTCCTTTGACAAGTTGATATTGTCCATGAAAGCCAGCAACCCCCGTATCATGGTTGAAGCAAGCAGGCTTTTGAACGCCAGGATGATGGAGGAAGGCGTGAGTTTTCCCCAGCATTTGGGAGTTACCGAAGCTGGTGAAGGCAAAGAAGGCCGCATGCGTTCTGCAGTAGGTATTGGGGCATTGTTAGCAGATGGCATCGGACACACCATCAGGGTTTCATTGACAGAAGCGCCCGAAAAAGAAATCCCTGTAGCCCAGGCATTGGTGAATGTGTTTCAAAAGAAAAAAACGGGCATTACACGCCTGCCTGTTTATGCTCCTGAATACGACACTTTCGCTGGTGCCGACAGAAGCAAATGGCCCGATG
The DNA here is from genome assembly GCA_049975305.1 of Bacteroidales bacterium. Taxonomy (GTDB): domain Bacteria; phylum Bacteroidota; class Bacteroidia; order Bacteroidales; family ML635J-15; genus JAQIBY01. The sequence goes on from JBNGDT010000036.1 coordinate 12,571, forward strand.
TGTATGATAAACCCATTGTGGCGGCTGATCTACGGAGGTTGAAAAAAATATCTGAACATACACTCAACGCACTTTATTTTTCATTTGACGAAGACAAACAAACATGGAAGCCTGGCCATTGCAGTCCCGAAATGTTGATTGTAAAACCGCATAGCATATCCGGCCTGAGCATAGAAGCATTTATCCTTTGTGAAAATACTGATCCCGAATTATCCTGTGGAAATGCTTCACTTGTCAAGTCGAAGCATATCAATCATAAAAGTAACCCTGATGTCATAGAATGTCTGTATGATGCGCTGGATGAAAGGGAATTGGAAGAAATCTTAAACAAGGATAATCCTGCAGTGCTGTTGAATACAAATTCAGACCATCCAGTCGGTGAAGTACGCAGTTTTATGAGCCGTTTGCTAAACCATGTTGAGAACACGCCCATATTGTTAAAACTTGACAGAAAAATTAAAAACAATGTCATATTGGCTGCTGAATACGGTGCTGTTTTGGTTGAAAACAGGATGGCTGGTGTGGTTTATGAACCTGATGAAACAAACATCAGGGTAAAAAACGATACCACATTTGAGTTGTTACAAGCTGCAGGAATTCGGCGTTCGAAAGTTGAATTTATTTCTTGTCCGGGGTGCGGACGTACCTTGTTTAATCTTGAAAAAACAACCGGCATAATAAAGAAAGAGTTTGGACATTTGAATGGCCTGAAAATCGCAGTAATGGGGTGTATTGTCAATGGTCCCGGTGAAATGCTGGATGCCGACTATGGTTACATCGGGGCAGGAAAAGGCAAAATCAGCTTGTTTAAAGGACAGACTCCCGTGATGAAAAATATCCAGGAGGACCGGGCTGTTGAAGCCATGAAAATCCTGCTCAAAGAACACAACGACTGGAAAGAACCATAAACACAACGTGGAACATAAAAGGCACAACATATGAGACATTCATCAATGCCTGAACTATTCAAAAAAAACCGGCATAAACTGTTTGATGCAATGCAAACGGGAGAAACCGCCATCGTTGTTTCCAATGTAAATTACCCGCGCAATGGGGATCAATACTACCATTTCCGGCAGGATTCCGATTTTTTCTGGCTTACCGGCATTGATCAGGATTGGTCCTATTTGATCATGCATAAAGACAAAGACGCTGTTTTGTATGAAGACATACTGATCAAGAAAACAAACAACCAAATACAGTTATGGGATGGCCCCCGGCTGGACAAACGCCAGGCCGGAAAAGTCAGTGGAATACAAAATGTTCACTGGATGGATGACCTTGAGTCTTTACTAAAAAAATACGTCAGCAAAAGCCGAAAAATCAACCTCAACCTGAATGAAAACCGAAAAATCAACACTGTTATTAAAACCCCGGGAAAGTTGTTTTATGATCAGTTTTATTCCGTGTTCAGTGCATCAGGAAAAGCCATTGGTGACATCTGTCCACGGATTCATGAGTTACGCGTGGTAAAAGAACCTGAAGAGATTGATCTTATCCGCAAAGCCATTGACATTACTCGCCATGCGTATCTTTCTGTATTGCAAAACCTAAAACCGGGGATGACAGAATACCAGGTGGAAGCCATCATACGTCATGAAATGCTGAATTATGGTGTGGATCACATGAGTTTTGCCCCGGTTATTGCAGCAGGAGAGAATGCTTGTGTCTTACATTATACCAAAAATGACAAAACCTGTGAAGACGGGGAATTGTTGCTTATGGATTTTGGAGCCGAGTATTCACTTTATCCCTCAGATTGCTCACGAACCATACCCGTAAATGGTAGATACACAAAGCGTCAAAAACTAATATATGAAGTTGTGCTTGAAGTGTATTACAACGCCATGAAATTGTTTAAACCAGGTGCAACCATCGATGGCATCAATAAGAAAACCGCTTTGCTGATGGAGAAAAAACTTAGCGAAATGGGATTGCTTTCACAAGAAGACATTGAAAATCGGGAAGAGCAAAGCCCGGCTTATAAACAGTATTTTCCTCATGGCACCACACACTTTATCGGACTGGATGTACATGATGTAGGCGGTAAAGATGTGCCGTTTAAACCCGGAATGGTGTTGAGCTGTGAGCCCGGGATATACATTGAGGATGAAGGCATAGGTGTCCGCATCGAAACCGATGTACTCATCACAACAAACGGATGTGAAGACCTGATGGCAGATTTCCCGGTTACTGTTGAAGAGATTGAAAATAAAATGAATGCTTAAAGAGGCATTGCAGAAATAAAATATATTTCTAATTTTGCCACACGAGAGTCATTAGCTCAGTTGGTTTAGAGCGCTTGCTTGACAGGCAAGAGGTCACTGGTTCAAATCCAGTATGACTCACAAAAGCCTCCATCATTGGGTTTTTTCATGCCTTGCCACTAGCCTTTATACAGCTGGCAAGCAGACATTCTTGCAACCGGGCGCAATCACCTGCATTGTACCGCCACAGGTGATTGAGGGATTTTGCCTTAGCAAAATCGTCTCGAAATCACCGGTTCATCAAAGCCACCGGTCTATCACCTCACCACCGTAAAACCTTTACTTATGCCATTGATTTTGAGGATATAATTCCCCGGTTTTAAATTGCTGATGTCAAGTGTGGTGGTTTTTGTGCTGATGGATTTGGTGAACACAAGCTTGCCACTGGCATCGTATATTTCGGCGTGTTGGGGTTGTGTTAGGTTGGGGATTTGCAGGTGGAGTTTGTTGGTGGCGGGGTTGGGATAGAGCCGCAATGCAGGGTTTTCATTTTCCTGTACCACATTATCAGGGCAGTATTCTACATGTAAGCTGCGGGTGATGGTGGTGGTTTCGCCGTAGGCATCGGTGAGGGTGATCTGTATGTTATGGTCTCCGGTGGCTGCCGGGGTGTGAAAATCCACATCTTTGACAATGCAATGGCCCCACTCGTGGTTGGTAATGGTGGCTGCATTGATGGTATCTGTTAAAATTACAGGGCTGCCGTCCCATATAATTTCAAGGACTCCAAGTCCGATTTCCTGCGGTACAAAGGTAGGCGGGTAATAAATGCTGTCTATCACCTGGCCAGTGCTGAAGCTGAGGGTGTATGGTGCAGATTTGCCGGCAATGTGGACTTGCACGGGGATGGTATCGTTGTGGCAGGCTGTATCCGGTATCTCCACATCCAACTGCAAGGCATCCGGTTCTGTGTTGCTAAGCCCATCCAT
>JBNGDT010000037.1:0-15710 GCA_049975305.1 Bacteroidales bacterium
CCCAGAGGTCATGTTCATATCGAAACAATTCTTCCTCAATGCGTTTACCTTCAAGCATGGCATCAATACCTAACAGGTAATCAGTGATGAACCTGTTATCATAGACATTGCTTTCAATCAGTATATGTGACTCAAACCTTCTTTTTAAGAAAATGTCATCAAAGGTTTTTCGTTCTGCATCATTGTATGTATTGAACACTTCGTGATTGGCAAAAAGGTCTCTGTAATGCGGATAATAAATCCAGAACAGGCGTTTGGTATATTCCTGTCCGCTCACATCATAATATTTTGCAACCGGTGACATGGCAATAATCCTGACATCCATAACAGACCGTTGTTTATCAAACACCCATTCTTCCCATAAAATGATGGATTGAATATCACGTATATTTATTGTTCTATGTTTGGTCACATTGATCATTTGGCCGGTAAGGGTATCTACTTCCATGGCTTCTTCTGTATATGTAAGTACATTTTTACGTGCCGTTGTATCCTCCAAAGGAATAGGCTTCCTGTACCAATTGGTAAAATCTTTTGGATCAAATTCAAACATAGGTTTTCTTAGTTCGAGAGAAGGATTCATTGCTCCGAGATCATACACGAGATAAGTATAATTCACCCGTTTTCTGCCAGGTTGTTTGCCTCCCGGGTAATCCACCGGTTGCAAAGGGAAATACAATGGATGATTTATTTTCTGACGCATATCAATTTCCCTCAGTATCCTCTTTGAATACATCGCATCAGCTTCCCTGATAGTCTGTAATGGCACTGGTTCATGTTTAGGCACATGTTCCCTGATGTATGCTCCGTCCAGCACGTCCTCCACCTGTGCTTCGACAGGCAAAAACGCTCCGGTGAGAAGCAAAACCATAGCAAGCGTTAAAATGTTTTGTCGTTTCATAATTATCTGAGTTCTAATGTTATCGGTGCTGTTTGAACAATGCCGGAAGGACCTTTCACTTTAATGGACTCAAAGTTAATCTGAGTTCCACGGCCTAATCCGCGTAAGGCTTGTTGAGCTTCAGTATTCAGCCTATTTCCCTGAACAGGAATAGTAGCTTTTTGTCCTCTGACAGTATATGCAAACGTAAAGCTTACCACATCAAAACGCACTTCAAAGGGGAAAAAGTTTTCACCAAGCGAAGCCATCAGAATACCACCCATGACATCATCTTTGTGTACTTGCCCCTCACTGTAAGCGCCGTTCAATTTGGCCATTGGTGTTGGCACATTGAGAACGCGGAATTCTTTTGTTCCCAGGTTTTTTTTGCCATCATCAGTATCAACAGATACACTGATATTCACTTTCCGGGTTGTCGGGCTGGTGATTCTAACAATATAATTTTCACCACGACGACTAAGACTTCCTCCCCCTGATAGATAAGCATTCACATTTTCCTGCGGATAACCAGAAACAGAAATCTCAACCGGGTTATCAATACCACGGTAAAACACATTTAACCCTGAAGCAGACACGGCAAAACCAGCCTGTCCTACCATATATTCAGTTTTAAAAGGCAATAGCCTTATACCCGCTTTTGATTTCCATTCTATGAGGCCGCCAAACTGTTTTGTACCAACATTCTGGCAGTTTTCAATCACATATTTACCTTTTCCATCCACAATTGGCAAGGTATCATAATCTATTCCCATCTCTCCACGCATTTTATAGACCCCTTTTGCGGCATCAATAGTATCGTAGAATGGATATTTGGTGCTATAATATATGGTTGGTTTCAGGGATGTATCCCTTGCTGCAATAAACACATCAGCCTCGTAACACCCCCCACGAACTACGTAGGATTTTGTAGCGTTCACAACGGCCTCAATATCCGTAATGGTGACATCCAATTCATCCACGCCTGTAATCAGCCTTTCAACAACATCAGCTTCTGAATTACGGATATCTGCCTGCAGTTTCGTCATCAACGCAATCGAACCAACCAAAGGCATCCCTTTAAAAAATGTTTCCTGCCATGTTTTGGGTTCTTCCGGATCATCCAGTTTATCTTCAGTTGCGAGGGCTGACAAAATATTATGATATATTGCTGAGGAAGTATCAGATATCTCTGGTAATTCCAACAACATTGTTCTGTAATCTTCAACCCACATCCTCATGCTGTCAGCTTTTTTAGGGCCTCCTTCACCAATCATTATTTCAGGTGCCGCATCGAGGTTATCTTTTTTCTGAATATCATTGATATCTGCCTCCGGGCCATCAGCGTTTCTTACAATTTCCAATTTAAGACGTTGAATATTATTAACAAGTTCATCAGTTCTCTTCTTAATATCCTTGGCTTTTTCATGTGTTATACCATACTTTTCCGGTTGCAGAGCATTTAAGCCTTCAAGTTTTGAATAAAGGTGTTTTGTCTTATTGTAAAAATTTTCCGTTGTCTGTTCCAGACTGTCATTCACATAAACAAAAGCTTCTATAACTTCTTTCGACACGTTAAGAGCCAACAATGCTGTATAAAACAAATACATCATCATTATCATCTTTTGTCTCGGCGTTTCTGGACAATTTGAAGCTGCCATAATTTAAAATTTATTAATTTTTTAAAAACATTATTTATTTATTGTCATTGCGGACAGCATATTTCCATATACTGTATTAAGTGCTGATAAATTAGATCCAAGACGGGATATTTCGTCATTAAAGCGTTTTGTATCCTCTACTGAATTATGAAGGTTTTCCACCACTTCATTCATGCCACTGTAAAGGCTTTTTGTTTTTTCCAATTGTTCATTGGTACCTTTCAATTGTAATTCATAAGCAGCATTCAAAGCTGTCAGGTTTTTGGTCATGTTTTCAAGTTGATCAGCATAAGTATTTGATGAACCGGTTGTTTTTTCATATTCATGGTTCATTGCTTCAGTGAGTTTTTCATACGTCGTTGCCAGTTTACTGCCGGATTCACCAACAACACTAGCTGATTTGTTGTAAGTTGTTGATAATTTTTCCGCTGACTGATTCAGTTTTTGTGCAGATGATTCATAGGTATCTGTAAATTCACTGACTTTGTCAGAAGCTTTCTGAAAATTTGCTACATAATTATTGGTTACAGTAGAAACTTCGACGATATCCTGCAATTTTTCGGTTGTTCCGCTCATTTTGCGTAATCCATCACCAAGTTTTTCAAACAATTCAGGTGAAATCTCAGCGCTTTCAATCATGGCGTCAAAACGTTCAAGTGCTGTTTTTTTGGATTGTACAGCAGATTTCTGGTCACCTGTATCAATCGAATCATCAATACCGGCAAGTTCAGGATAAACAAGGCTCCAGTCGTATTTTTCATGCAGAGGTTCAAATGCAGACAAAAAGAATATCAATGCCTCCGTTGTCAAACCAGCAATAAGCATAGTACTGGCACCAGGTAAGTGCTCTATTTTAAACATTGCACCAAGTAGTACTACGGATGCACCCCATCCATAAACATAGGACATTACTTGTTGATACTTTTTACTTTTAAAAATTTCAGAAAAATTCATAGTTGCTAATTTTTTTGTTAATAATTCTCTGTTAAAACTTATTAAATTAATTAATATACTTGGGAATAAGAACCTCCATCATCACGATGACGCCCCAAGTAGGTACGTACATTTCTAAACCCGATGTAGGATTTTGCTGAATCCTGGTATTCAAAGGTTCTGGTACCAGTTTGCATGTAATAAGCTACATCTTTCCAGCTTCCACCACGCACCACCTTCCGTTTCAAAGTCGGCGGATCATCTGGATGTGCATAATATTGATATTCAGGGTTCAGGTCATGGGTAAATCTGTATGCTGATTCATCATAAGCATCCCGCGTCCATTCAGCCACATTCCCAGCCATATCATAAAGACCAAACTGATTGGGGTCATAGGTTGCCACCATCAGGGTTTGCACACCACCATCATCATAATAATTTCCTCTCATGGGTTTAAAGTTGGCAATAAAACACCCGCTGTAATTCCTGGTATATAATCCGCCCCATGGATACATAGAGAGATCAAGACCTCCACGAGCAGCATATTCCCACTCAGATTCTGTAGGTAACCGGTATTGATTAACATAATAATCCCTGGTATCTCTCTGATATGCATTTTTCAACATCGACCGCCATTTTGAAAAGGCAACAGCCTGTTTCCAGCTTACTCCAACTACGGGATAATAATCGTAAGCCGGGTGCCAGAAATACATTTGGGTCATTGGTTCATTATAAGAATATGTATAATCACTCATCCAGCAAAGTGTATCCGGATAAACAGGAACACGTTCATGCATGACAAAATTAAACTGATCTGTTACGTCGCGATCTTCAAAATCTTCCCATTCTCTTTGACGTTTCAGTTCTTCTCTATCTTTAATTGTTCCTTCATATTCTTCTTTTTCAGGATTCCAATGACGACCAATTCTCAGACCATGGTCTGCTTCTCTGTCGAAAGCACGTTGAACATCCTGTTCTATTTGGCGGCCATCTTCGCGGAAGCTGTGTTTTTTAGCTGCCTGTTTAAGATCAACCCAATAATAATCATAATATAAGGTATTGGTGTTAAGATCAATTCTTCGTATAAAATGGTACAATTCCGGCGGTGGTTTCAAATACAAATTACTATTTTCAATTAACGCTGCCTTAATTGTAGGATCCTGATAATCTATTCTGGCTCTCCAATCAAGCAATCTATAACCATCAAAGTTGTACGAATCGTACCCAATAGCTTCCATTACCAAAGCATTCGGACTAGTTTCATCAATAGGCCGGAAAAAATCCCTTCCTTCAGCGTCATAATTTTCAGGTGGATTTTCAGCCAATACGGTCATGGCCATTGAGTCTCGCACCCAATACACAAATTGCCGGTATTCACTGTTGGTTATTTCGGTTTCATCCATCCAAAAACCCTGAACGGTAACAGTTTTGGATGTGGCCGTCATTGCATTTGGTACATCCTGGTCGCTTGGGCCCATGTTATAAGATCCTGGAGGTATAAACAACATTCCATAAGGATCAGGTGTGTACCACGTAGATCGGTCAACACCTACTAGATCTCCACTACCATATTTGCCACAACTGGCAAGAATGATTGTAAGAATCAGGCTTATGAATAGTAACTTTTTCATAAATATATGGGTATTAGTAATCTTCAACATAATTAATTTATTATAAACGTCTTACACTACGGTATCTACCAGGTGTTTTGCTGAAATTGGCATTGAAACAATAACTGATGACAATTTCATGCGAACCGCTCTGGTAAGAAGCCATATCACTTAATACAATATCATAACTATATCCTACGCTAATTCCGTTCATCAGATGAATACCCACCATAGGTATAATGGCATCATTATACCTGTAGGTAAGTCCTCCCCAGAACTGTTTATTATAAATAAACTGGCCGTTAATGCTGAATTGCACTGTGGCAAAATCTGTTTTAACAAGCACAGACGGCTTAAGTTCAAATGTAGGATTGGGCAATTGATATACATAGCCTCCAACCAGGTAATAATGTCTATTTATATACAGTTGATCTTCGTCATTTGCATTGAACTTAAATTTTGGTTCAAGTAGATGAAGGCTTGAAATTCCGGCGTAAAGATTGTCAAATCTGTAATATACCCCAAAACCAGCATCAAAAGCCATTTTGCTATCCATATGAGGTATTACGGGATCATTAAACACCATCTGACCTCTCAGGGACTCGGGTGACACCCAATTACCATCAATGGATTTATTAATGATACCGAGATTCACTCCAAAACTGATATTCCCTACTGCCAGTGGCAAACGGTAAGCATAATTCGCATAAATATTGAGGTTTTTTTCAAATCCAATGTTGTCCTGCAACACGATTAACCCCACTCCACTGCTTATGGCAGGGATCGGCATGTCTGCGCCAAACACAGTGGTTTGAGGTCGCCCTTCAAAACCCACCCATTGCTGGCGATGTACTGAAGTTATACATATAGCTTCATTACTACCGGCATAAGCAGGGTTATAACTCAATGTATTAAAGTTAAACAAACTAAACTGCGAATCACTCTGGGCATGCGCTGCACCTGACAAAACAATCACTAAGATAATTCCTAAAATTAAACGCCTCATATCTGTATTTAACTATTTCAGGTCTTCAGACCATAAAGTAAACAAAAATAACATTACCAAACAAATTTTATTAACAATTTCTGTTAATAAGTTTTTATTTTGTTGATAACTTTACACATTAAAAACCTTTTTAACATCTGCGAAAAATACAACTTATTTATTTTAAAACAAAATTATCCATAAAAAATTTAAAAAAACTAATTTACTAATTTTAAATCACAACATTTTAAAAACGGCTAAAGTAAGAATATTATTGCAATTTACTATATTATGAGATGATAGCAAGCCTATTTCTTTTTCTTAGTTTGCCTTTTATTAACAATTTGCATGCATTCTTCATAAGTCAGGCTTTCAGGTTTTTTACTTTTAGGAATTCTGTAATTCTTCTTTTTATATGAAATATAAGGACCATACTTTCCATTGAGGATTTTTATGTTTTGATGATCAGGAAAACTTTTTATTTCTTTCTTTTTGTTTTTTTCCATCCCTTCTTTTATCACTTCCACAGCTCTATCCATATTAATTGTATATGGATCATCCTCTTTGGTTAAACTGTAAAAATTATTATCATACCTAACAAATGGACCGTACCTTCCCACACCAATAATAACATCAGAACCCTCATATTTTCCAAGATTACGGGGCAGTTTAAACAATTCAAGAGCTGCTTCCATGGTAATATTCTCAATACTTTGTCCTTTAGTAAGGCTGGCAAATTCCGGTTTTTCATCATCTTCTGAATTTCCTCTTTGTACGTATGGACCGTATTTTCCTATTTTTGCTTTTACTGGTTTTCCTGATTTCGGATCTTTTCCAAGATCACGTTCCCATCGTTTTGCCTTTTCATCCTCAACTTCTTTAAAATGGCTTATAAAAGGGGTATAAAAATCCCGAATCATTTCTGTCCATTGCAAATTACCAGCAGCAATTTCGTCAAATTGTTTTTCTATTTTTGCAGTAAACTGATAATCCATAATTTCTTCAAAATGTGCCATAAGAAAATCATTGACAATCATACCGAGTGAGGTGGGTTTCAATTTGCCTTTGTCACTGCCATAATTTTCTTTTTGCTTATGCTCTTTTACCCTACCGTTATCAAGTGTAAGTGTATCAAATTCCCTGGTTTTATACTCACCTTTGCCTTTTTCTACGTATCCCCGCTGTTGAATTGTGGATATGGTTGGGGCATAGGTTGATGGCCGTCCGATACCAAGTTCTTCCATTTTTTTAACAAGCGATGCTTCAGAATATCGTGCAGGCATGCTTGAAAAATGCTCAACAGCCTTTATATTGTTCATAGTCAGCGTTTCTCCTGATTTCAAAACTGGCAAAACCCCTTTTGTGGTTTCCTGATTATCTTCGTCTGACACCTTATATACTTTAAGAAATCCGGGAAAAATAACGACTTCACCATAAGCATTAAAATGCGAAACCATTTTACTACCTTCAATTTTAACCTGTGTTTTTTCAATGCTGGCATTCGACATCTGAGATGCTATTGTACGCTTCCTGATAAGATCATACAGTTTTTTCTCCTGAACACTGCTACCAGCAACGGGTTTATCTATATACGTTGGCCGGATGGCTTCATGCGCTTCCTGGGCTCCTTTTGTCTTGCTTTTATATTTCCTTATATTGACATATTCCTTTCCATACTCCTTTTCTATTACCTGTTTTGCAGAATGTAAGGCCAGATTTGATAAGTTTACAGAATCGGTACGCATATAAGTAATATGTCCCGATTCATATAATTTTTGTGCAATCTGCATGGTTCTTGATACCGAAAACCCCAGTTTTCTGCTTGCTTCCTGTTGCAACGTTGAGGTTATAAAAGGAGGAGCGGGTGATTTTTTTGCGGGCTTTACCTGTATGTCAGTGATTTTAAAGATTGACGTATCGGTATCCATTAATATCTGTTTCGCCTCAGCTTTTGTTTTTGGTTTTAAAGCATATTCAGCGTTAACCTGTTGTTGTTCGGAATTTAAAAATTCAGCATAAATGCGATAGGCAGAATCCGGCACAAAACTGGAAAACTCCCTTTCTTTTTCAACAATCAACCTTACTGCCACAGACTGAACCCGCCCTGCTGAAAGCGACGGTTTTATTTTTTTCCACAACAAGGGTGATAAATTAAATCCAACCAGCCGGTCGAGTACACGTCGGGCCTGTTGGGCATTCACAAGATTATAATCTATACCTCGCGAATTTTTTATGGCATTGTTAATGGCTGATTTTGTAATTTCATGAAACACGATGCGTTTCGTTTTTTCCTCCGGCAACTTCAGTACTTCGGATAAATGCCATGCAATGGCTTCTCCTTCGCGATCTTCATCTGAAGCTAACCATATCTTTTTTGCTTGTTTTGACAATTTTTTTAACTCTGCTGTAATTTTTTTCTTGTCCGGGGAAATTTCATAATATGGCTTAAAATTATTTTCAATGTCAATTCCAAACCCTTTTTTTGCCAAATCCCTGATGTGTCCATAACTTGATTTAACATTATACCCATCACCCAAAAAACGTTTTATTGTCTTCGCTTTTGCCGGAGACTCAACAATTACCAGATTATCTTCCATAATTCTCTTTTCTGTGTTTCTTTTAAAATTTTTACAAATAAAAGAAATTTGTTTGCCATGTTCAAATAAAAAACATTGTAACTATACAGACACATAATAAATAATTGTTACTGCCTCTTACCGCTGAGACACTGACCCGTCTGTTGCCGGGCAAGGTTACGAAGAAATGGGGAAATGAATTTTATCGCTTGTCATGAAAGCACGATGGAACGATAGTGAGATAGAGAGAAACATGATTGCATGGACAGTGTCCCTACCAGTCCCTGACTGCCGGCAGTAAGTTTATCCGTCTTCATTTCATTACGCCGGACAAGTTTTTGAACTTTGTATTTTGTACTTTGGATTTTGAACTTTATATGTGCTATCTTTGCAAAGACAAACTAAGTTATCTTTTTTGACGTTCTCCTATTTTTCCCATGGAGCGAGTACTGATTAGTTACAAAAAATTTAACTATTTTAGTGTGTTAAGATAAAAAGATAAATATGAATAGTAAAAAAGGGTTTTCTACACGTTTCCGCAAGCGATTTCTATGGATATTCTGGGGTTTGTTTGGGTTGATTTTGGCTGGTATTATTATCTATTTTGCAATGATCATTCAGGGCAAAACAGGTATGATGCCAAGTTTTACTCAATTGGAAAATCCACAAACAAATTTTGCCACTCAAATTATTTCATCTGACCAACAACTTCTCGGAACATATTTCAGGGAAAACAGAACGCATACTGATTTTGACAGTATTTCACCTCATGTTGTCAACGCACTAATTGCCACCGAGGATATTCGTTTCTTCAGGCATTCAGGCATTGATTTCCGAGCGCTTGCCCGTGTTGCAACAGGGGTACTCACCGGCAACCACAAAGGTGGAGGCAGCACCATCTCACAACAATTGTCAAAGCTATTGTTTCCACGTGAAGACCTGGACAATACCTTTAAGCTAATCAACAGAAAACTCAGGGAGTGGGTAATAGCTGTAAAATTGGAAAAAGCATACACAAAGGAGGAAATCATTACTATGTATCTAAACCATTTTGATTTTCTTAACCTTGCCATAGGGGTTGAAACTGCATCACGTGTATATTTCAGCACGACACCAGACTCTCTTAACACAGAGCAAGCAGCCATGTTGGTAGGGATGGTAAAAAATCCGTCTAGATACAACCCTTTGCGACACCCTGAAAAAACCAAAGTGCGAAGAAATGTTGTACTTAACCAGATGGAAAAATACGGATACATAGATGAACAAGTGTGTGATTCCTTAAAAAAATTACCTCTTGGGATAAAATACAGTAAAGTTGACCACAATACAGGTAATGCTACATATTTCCGTGAATTATTAAGGCAATGGCTGACAGCTTCAAAGCCGCATCCTGATGAATACATTGATCAGCGTCTGTATGTCCAGGACAGCATCGATTGGGCCGTTGATCCAAGCTATGGATGGTGCAATAAAAATGTCAAAAGCAATGGAAGCAATTATGATATTTACAGTGACGGACTGCGGATTTACACAACCATTGATTTGCGCATGCAGGAATATGCAGAACAAGCCATAAGCGAACATTTAGGCGGGTATTTGCAAAAAGAGTTTAATAAGGAACAAAAAGACAGAAGTAAAGCACCTTTTTCATGGCAACTGACCAATCAGGAAATCGAACGGATCATGCAAAATTCAAAACGTCGTTGTGAACGATACGGGGTAATGAAATCCGCAGGGGTAAGTAAGGACAGTATTGATATTGCATTCAACACTCCTGTATCCATGCGGGTTTTTAGCTGGGAAGGGGAAAAAGACACTGTCATGTCACCGATGGATTCCATTCGCTATTATAAACAATTCCTCCGCGCCGGATTTATGAGCATGGAGCCACATACGGGTTTTGTAAAAGCATATTGCGGGGGCATCAATTACAAACATTTTAAATACGACATGGTATCCCGTGCCCGGAGGCAGGTCGGATCAACATTTAAACCCTTTATTTATACCCTTGCGATGCAAAATGATTATTCGCCATGTTTCAAAGTTCCCAACATTGAAGTCAGTTTTAAAATGCCACCCGGACAAGTACCGGAATTTTACACGCCAAAATATTCCACATCCAAGCGCGAAGGTGAAATGGTAAGCTTAAAATACGGATTAGCCAACTCATTAAATCAAATATCAGCATGGGTTCTGAAGCAATTTTCTCCGGAAGCAGTTATTGATCTTGCCAAATCTATGGGAATTTATAGCCACATAGACCCTTACCCTTCTATATGCGTTGGTGCTGCCGAAGTTACGCTGAAAGAAATGACAGCGGCTTTCAGTACCTGGGCCAATGAAGGTATATATACCCGTCCTGTCTTTATCACACGGATTGAAGATAAAAACGGCAACTTGCTGGCGGAATTTCAGCCCATGCAAAAAGAAGTTTTGGATAAGCAAACGGCCTATTTAACTCTGGACCTCATGAAAGGGGTTGTTGATTTCGGAACAAGCATCAGGCTGCGGTATAAATACAATTTTACTGCTGAGCTTGCCGCAAAAACCGGGACCACAAACAACCATTCTGACGGGTGGTTTATGGGAATAGCTCCACGTCTGGTATCGGGCGTTTGGGTAGGTGGTGAGGAACGGAGCATTCACTTCCGGGGCATCCATTTAGGACAGGGAGCCAGCATGGCACTGCCAATCTGGGCATTGTACATGGAAAAAGTCTATAAAAATCCCAATTTACCATACACGCAGGAAGATAAATTCAAAAAACCCGAACACCTTGATGTTGAAACAGACTGTGAAAAATGGGAAAAAGAACATCAGGGCGAAGAGATATTGCAAATGTAGATACGCTAAGCTTTGAATAAGGCTTTCAACATCCCGGCCACAGAATTAACATGAATGACTTCTATCTGTTGCGTGCCTGGCATGTCTTTTTTTGATATTGCAGGCACAATAATACGCCGGAAACCCAACCTGTCTGCTTCTGATATGCGCTGTGGAAGACGTGAAGCAGATCTTACTTCACCACTGAGCCCTACTTCACCGGCTAATACAGTTTTGGCGGGAACTGACATATCCTGATCGGAAGATAAAATAGCAGCCATTAAAGGTAAATCCATACCCGGATCCAGCAAGCGGATGCCACCTACAATATTTACAAACACATCTTTTTGATTCAAACGAAAACCTGCTCTTTTTTCAAGAACGGCTAATAACATGTTGAGTCTGCGAATATCGAAGCCTGTTGAAGTCCGTTGTGGATTTCCATACACGGCACTGCTTACCAGGGCTTGTAATTCAATCAACATGGGCCGCATGCCTTCAATGGTAGCAGCATAAGCCACACCACTAAGATGTTCACGATGTTCAGACACAAACATTTCCGATGGATTACTAACTTCATTTAAGCCGTCCCGCTTCATTTCAAATACGCCAATTTCCCGTGTGCTTCCAAAGCGGTTTTTTTGTGATCGCAATATACGGTAATAATTATTCTGATCTCCTTCAAACTGCATGACAACATCTACCATATGTTCCAAAACCATAGGACCGGCGATGCTACCTGTTTTTGTAATATGCCCGATTAGGATGAATGACACTTGTTTTGATTTAGCAAAACGAATAATACGTGCAGCAGATTCTCTGATTTGAGTGATGCTGCCCTCAACAGAATCCACATCAGGGCAAAATGCTGTTTGAATTGAGTCGATAACAATCAGGCTTGATTCAAGTTGTTCTGCAAGGTCAAGCACTTTATCTATATTCGTTTCATCAGTAAACAAACAATCTGAAGATTCCTCACCGTAACCAACGCGCTGAGCCCGGATTTTCACCTGTTGCAGGCTTTCTTCACCAGCACAGTATAGGGTTTTGCATTGACGTATTTGCAGCAACAATTGCAATAATAATGTGGACTTTCCAACACCGGGTTCACCAGCCATAAGCACTACAGTTCCAGGCACAAGTCCTCCACCAAGCACACGATTAAATTCATTGTATGAAAAATTAAGCCGGCCTGTTGAGGCAAGGTTTATTTCATTGACCGTATATGCTTTAGCAGGCTCATTTGTTTTACCTGTCCGCGATAAAGCTTTTCCTGCTTTTTGCACTGTAAATTCTTTGAAACTATTCCAGCTATGGCATGAAGAACATTGACCTACCCACTTTGGAGATTCATAACCACATTTAGAACAAACATACACTTTTTTTGACTTTTCCATAACCTGTTTTAATCCACCCTGGTAAACTCGCGTCTGAAGTATGCTCCACATGTAGTTTCATCTTCCATTTTATACCGTGTGATGACAAGAAGATTTTCAGTGATTTTATCCACCCTAAAAAAACCATTGACATATGCCAGACAAGCTAAATTCTGGGATCCGATTATTTTTATGTCAGTATATGTCAATTTATCTTCAATGGAATAATATGCTGTATCAACCCGGGTGGCATTTTCAGAGGTATCATTGAATTGATTACATACCCTGACAAGTGACTTATCACTGCGAAAATGCCAAAGCACTTCATAGTTTTCTTCTGCCATCATGGTTTCGAGTTTCCAGGTTCCTTGCAGATTATCTTCAACTTTTGTACAACCAGAAAACAAGAAAACTGTAATCCCAAATGTAAAAATGGTAATAATAATATGTTTCAACATAATTCATGTTTTTTTGATATTGTACAAATATATAATTTTTTTAAAACTTTTCAATTAAGCCTGAAGTAGAATAACCATCCACAAAATCAATGGTTCTCACTTCCCCTCCGGCGTTGGTAACCGTGTCATAACCAACAATATCCCTGACATTATAATCTCCCCCTTTAACCAGTATATCGGGCACCACTTTTTTAATCAGGTTAGCGGGGGTTTTTTCATCAAACAAAACCACAAAATCAACACATTCAAAAGCAGCAACTATAAGGGCGCGTGAGTATTGATCCTGCAAAGGCCGTGAATCACCTTTATTGAGTTTTACCGAATGATCTGTATTGAGGGCAACCATAAAGTGAGAACCCGCATCGGCTGCTTGCGTTAAATACACCACATGGCCACGGTGTATAATATCAAAACAACCATTGGTAAATACGAGTTTTTGTATTGTATGACGTTCATTATTGAGCCATTCATCAAATCGTTCATCTGACAAAATTTTACGCTTTATATTTTGCAGATGTTTCATTCCTGTACAATTGTATTATCTCCGGGGTCAGGAAAAATAAATGCCGGCTTAAAATGTTTTGCTTCTTCAACATCCATCTGTGCGTAAGAAATGATTATTACCACATCACCCACCGTAGCTTTTCGTGCTGCAGGGCCATTCATTGCAATTATGCCGGAATCTCGCTCGCCTTTGATAACATAGGTTTCCAGACGCTCCCCATTGTTAATATTAACAACCTGAACTTTTTCGTTTTCAATAATATTGGAAGCCTCCATGAGTTTCTCATCAATAGTAATGCTCCCCACATATTGCAAATTTGCTTCGGTGACAGTAACCTTATGAATTTTTGATTTTACTACTTCTACAAACATAACCGCAGTTTTAAAAACATGAATTACAGTTAACACTGCAAAGCTAATAATTATTTTATTGTGTGGACATATATTTTTTATGGTAACTGATCAGTGTCAGCAAAAGTAGCTCCTCACCGCAAAGTCGCAAAGTCGCAAAGGTTTAATATTTGTAAACTGAACGGTTAACAACGGTTAATAAATGTTAATAATGGTTAAAACCGGTTACTTGTGAACATTCGATTCTTTAGGAAACGACATATCGCAACCGTTTTTAACCAGCGTTAACCGATATTAACTGTCTATGTGACCAAAATATTCAATTTCCCTGGTCGCTGGTTCCTTTGTGCTTTCTCACAATCA
Organism: Bacteroidales bacterium; assembly: GCA_049975305.1. Lineage (GTDB taxonomy): Bacteria > Bacteroidota > Bacteroidia > Bacteroidales > ML635J-15 > JAQIBY01. Next base: position 14,518 of record JBNGDT010000037.1, read on the forward strand.
CCGCTCACCAATTCGCCTCATCGCCAACTCGCCAGCTCGCCCCTTCATGCCATCGTGCCATCGTTTCAAATGCGTCTGAATAGTTAAGGCTTTTTTAATTTTAGCACTGAGTAGTTACTTTTTATGTAACAATTTTATAATTATCAATAAGACGCACATTCCCGCACCAAACGGCAACACAAATTCTCATTTTAATGCCTTTTTTCCACGTTTTCACATGTTTTAAATCTTTTTCGCGGACAATTTCAACGTATTCACACTCCAGGAATTTATTGTTGTTTAATTTACGGGCAATTTCATTTTTCAACTGTTCCGGAGTAAAAGAAGCATAAACATCCGCAGCCTGCTTCAACACCTTGTATATGTCGGCAGCATTTTTTCTTTGTGATGTACTTAACCTTTGATTTCTTGAACTCATTGCAAGTCCATCTGGTTCTCTTACAATAGGTGCTCCAATAACTTCCACATCAAGATTTTCGTTTTTTGCCATGGCTTCTATCACTTTCAACTGTTGAAAATCTTTATTGCCAAAATACGCTCTGTCGGGTTTAACCATATTGAAAAAACGGTAAACAACATCGGCGACGCCATCAAAATGACCTGGCCTGAATTTGCCTTCCATGATTTTGTCCATGCCCCCAAGGTCTAATTCATGCAAATTACGGGTTGGATATACATCGTTTTCATGAGGCATAAAAACCACATCAACACCTTCATCCTGCAACATTCTTAAATCATTGTTGATGGAGCGGGGATATTTTTCAAAATCTTCCTTGTCATTAAACTGTGTTGGATTAACAAAAATTGATACTACACATATATCGTTTTCCTGACGTGCTTTTCGAACCAAAGACAGATGACCGTTATGCAAAGCACCCATTGTGGGCACAAAACCAATTTTGGCTGAACCGTCTTGTGTTAATTTATGAATGTAATCAACCAGCAAACCCGGATTGTATATTATTTCCATGTCACAAATAATTTTGTTAAAGATACGCTTTTCATGTGAACAGTACAAAATCATAATCGTTGATTTGTCAACCTCAATGTTCACAACCCATCGTATATCTTAATATTTAATCTGGCAATAAAGTATAAAATTAGATATTTTCCAAAAAATGATTACTTTTGTACATTCTTATAAGGGCATCTCTAAAAACCTCTGTTAATATATTTTGTTGATTGTTAATAAC
>JBNGDT010000038.1:0-15691 GCA_049975305.1 Bacteroidales bacterium
GTTAAAGACCCTGACAATCAATTCAGGCCATATCTTGACAGAACGGATTTCAATGGCCGTTATGCTATATCCAACCGGGAAGGCTGGGAGTCGCTTACGGATTCAGATTACGTGTGGGTGAAATTCCGGTTGCAGGCGCGAGCTAATCTTTTGCCTTCCTCAGTGCATGTTTACGGCGAACTGACCCAATGGCAATGCAATGAAACATCGGAAATGACTTTCAATGCTGAAAAAATGCAGTATGAAACAAGCTTATTGTTGAAACAGGGGGTGTATAATTACCGCTATGTGTTGAAAAATGAATCGGGGAACATTGAACACATGCGTTTTGAAGGCTCGCATTACCAAACGGAAAACGATTACCTGATCATAGCCTATTATCACGATCGCCGCTTAGGTGCCGACCGTATCATCGGGTTTGATATGGTGAATTCGAGACATTGACAGAATCTAAGTAGTGTTTGTCCATAATGTCGGAGATTTATCTATAATTAAATAATGAAATAACAAAAATCAAATAATATTCAATGACAAATAAATTACAAACTTCAAATACAAATAACCAAACAAACAACATAAACGAACTGTTTTGAATTATCGTTATCCGTCGGTACAATTTTGGTCATTGAATATTATTTGAGATTTGTTTTTTGATGATTTTTAAAGACATTTTTATTTTACGATATAAAATTATGAAAATTTAGGAACAGGATCAGGACATCTGAAGTAAGGTAAATTCCATAGGTAGATTGCTGTAAATGCAAAATATATATAAGTTGTAAGTCCGAAGTTGGAAATCCTGAATTTTAATGTTTATGGTGTTAAAGTGTTGATATGTGAATTTTATTTTCTATCTTGGGTGTGATAAAAGAAAAATAGTTCATCAATTTAAAAAAATAAAACATGAAAAAAATAGCAATTGTAGGCACTTACCCTCCGCGTCAATGCGGGATAGGTACTTTTACCAACAATTTAATTAAGTCAATTATTGCCAATACCGAAAGTAAAAACATCAGTGATCTGGCCAACGTAATAGCACTTGATGATCAGGGAGAAGAAGAAACGTATGATTACCCTAAAGAAGTGAGGTTTACTATCCGCCAGGAACATCAACGGGATTATATCAATGCGGCGAAATACATAAACCTGAGTGATTCGCAAGTCTGTATCCTGAACCATGAGTTTGGAATATTTGGTGGTGATGACGGCGTATATGTTCTTTCGATGCTTTACAGGCTTAAAATACCGGTGATTGTGATATTTCATACTGTCCTGAGTGAGCCTTCTTTTGTGCAGGAAAACATAGTGAGGGAAATCGGGAAACTGGCACATAAGGTTGTTGTAATGAGTCACAAAGCAAAACAAATGTTGCAAAAACATTATGAAACCCCTGAGGATAAAATAAAGATCATTGAACATGGCGTGCCATATTATCCGGGCATTTCACATCAGAAAATAAAGGAAAAATACAATTTTAATGGACATAAAGTGGTGCTGACGTTTGGTTTACTCAGTCGCAACAAGGGCATCGAAACAGTTATCAATGCATTGCCCGCCGTGGTTGAAAAGCACCCCAACGTGTTATACATTGTCATGGGAAAGACACATCCCAATGTGTTAAAACATGCAGGCGAGGAGTACCGGAATTATCTGAACCTGCTGGTAAAACAGCATAAGCTCGAAAACAACGTTATTTTTCTGAAAACTTTTTTGAGCGAAGAGGTGTTGTTTGAGTACCTCAGGGCATGTGACATTTACATTACCCCATACCTCAATGAAGCTCAAATTACCAGTGGCACGCTTTCTTATGCTGTGGGTGCCGGGGCAGCCGTATTGTCCACACCCTACTGGCATGCAAGTGAGCTTTTGGCTGATGGCAGGGGCAGGCTTTTTAATTTTAATGATTCAAATCAACTGGCATCTATTCTGAATGAAATCCTTGATGATCCTGACAAAATTGAGACTTTAAGAAAAAATGCCTTTGAATACGGAAAAACATTACGCTGGCAGCTTATAGGTAAAAAATACTTGGCACTTACGGAATCAATACAACAGCCTGCATTGACATTTGCGAAAGATAAGAAACTGGTTGTTGATGCCTCCATGCTGCCAAAATTCAGGCTTGAGCATGTTAAAAGGCTTACTGATGATACCGGAATTGTACAACATGCCAGATATGGTATCCCTAACCTGAAAGAAGGCTATTGTCTTGATGACAATGCCAGAGCCCTGATCATGGCACTGATGTCGTACCGGCAAAACAAAGACCCACAGGCACTGGATTATATCCAGGTATATTTAAGCTATATCCAGTATATGCAAACAGATAAGGGTAGATTCCGTAATTTTTTGAGTTTCAATAGGAGTTTTGTAGATAACGAAGGCAGTGAAGATTCTTTTGGCCGTACCATCTGGGCACTGGGCTATCTGATTTCAAGGTCTCCAAAACTCGCTTACCGAGAATTTGGAACAGAACTGTTTGGCAATTCTGTGAAACATTTTGATAATTTGGTTAGTCTCCGTGGCATTGCCAATACAATTATTGGGATCAGTTATTACCTGAAAAGCTTTGGCTCTGATGAGGCCATGTTGCAAAAAATGCGGTCAATGGCTAAGAAACTTACCGACGCATATGAAAAAAACAGTGATGATGAATGGCAGTGGTTCGAGAATAAGTTGACCTATGATAATGCTATCATGCCTCTCAGCTTGTTTCACGTAGTCGAAATTACCGGAGAGGAATACATAAAAGAGGTGGCATTAAAAACCATGAAATTCCTGGAAAAGGTTACCCTGAGTAACGGATACCTATCCATTGTCGGTAGCGAAGGATGGTATCCTAAAGGTGGCCCCTGTGCGGAGTTTGATCAGCAATCCATTGATGTAATGGCCAGTGTACGTATGTTTTACCAGGCATATAAAGTCACCAAAGACGTTGCCTGTCTCGAAAAAATGTTTTTGTCTTATTTGTGGTATCTCGGCGAAAATGAGTTGCGTATTCCTTTGTATGATTACGAAACCAGCGGTTGTTGCGACGGACTTAAGAGCAGTGGTGTCAACCGCAACCAGGGAGCAGAAAGCACACTGGCATATTTGATATCCCATATTACTGTCCTCAATTCAATGGAATATGAATTTGAACATCAGAATTAATACCGAAATATTATGACCGTCATAAAGCGTTATCAGCACAACCCAATATTAACAAAAGACGATGTTCCGTATCCCGTGGCAACGGTGCACAATGCAGCGGTAGTTAAGCATCAGGGGAAATATGTTATGATTTTCCGGTCACATCGCCATAATGGTAGATCTATACTGGGAAAAGCAGTGTCAAAGGATGGTTTTGAATTTAAGGTGGACCCAAAACCTTTCATGCTGCCTGCGATAAGCGGTATGTTTGCCGAATATGAAGCATACGGCATTGAAGATCCTCGCATTACATTTATTGATGGGGAATACTTAATTACCTACAGTGCTTATTCGCAACATGGTGTACGCATTGCCCTTGCTAAAACAAGGGATTTCGAAGCAATCGAAAGGGTTTCCCTCATTACGCAGGCTGATTACAGGAATGTGGTTATTTTCCCGGAAAAATTCAATGGACTGTATGCCAGGCTTGACCGGCCACATTCAGAAATAAGCCCGTGGTCAATGTGGATATCTTATTCTCCGGATTTGACATACTGGGGCGAAAGCAAGTTGATAATGAAACCCATGCAATACCATTGGGATGAAATGAAAATCGGGCCGGGAGCGCCGCCCATAAAAACCAAAAAAGGCTGGCTGAACATTTATCATGGTGTTTTTCCAACCATGGATGGCAGTGTGTACCGGCTTGGCGTGGCATTACACGACCTGAAAGACCCATCAAAGGTCATTGCGGTTGGTGATGAGTGGATTTTGCAGCCCGAAGAAATCTATGAGCTCACCGGGTATGTGCATAATGTTGTGTTTACCTGTGGTGCTGTGCCGGAAGAGGATGGTACCCTGAAATTGTACTGGGGAGGCGCTGACAAAGTGATGTGTGCAGGCACAGCCAGGATTGATGAGTTGGTGGATATGTGTTTGTCAACACCGAGGAAAGCGATTCCGTAAGGAAATTACAAAAATCAAAATTCAAACCTGTCAGCCAGCTGGCTGATGACGGTAAAACAAATAAATGTTATTATTCGGTTCACAAAAGGTAAAATATTATGATTACAAAAAGCCACTTAAAAGATTTGATTTACAAAGTAAACGGTGCAGCAATTGAAGTTCATAAAGCATTAGGCCCCTGATTGCTGGTAAGTGTTTATCATAAATGTATGAAGCATGAATTAATTTTAAGAAATATAAATTTTCAATCTGAATTAATCATCCCTGTAAATTATAAAGGGATTGAGATTGAAGCTGAATTAAGATGTGATTTATTTGTTGAAAATATTCTGCCTGTTGAGCTAAAAGCTATTGAAGGAATTTTACCAATCCATGAAGCTCAGTTGATGACTTACATGAAATTATTGGAAGCACCTGAAGGATTATTGCTCAACTTTAATGTAACCAATATCTTTAAAGAAGGTCAAAGAACTTATGTTAATGAATTATTTAGAAATTTATCAGATTAGAAATAAACCATATAAGGCATATAAGGGATTATAAGGAAAACCTTAAATGACCTTATAATCCTTATATGGTTCAAAAAACTGATTAGTGACTAAATGTTTAAAAAATGCTTAATTTATGAAAATCGCAATGCTAGCGCCTGTAGCCTGGCGCACACCACCACGACAATACGGTCCCTGGGAGCAGGTTACATCAAACATCACCGAAGGGCTGGTGAAAAAAGGACTTGATGTCACCTTGTTTGCCACGGCAAATTCTGTGACGAGAGGGAAACTCAGGTATATCTGCCAAAAAGCATGGGAAGAGGATAAATCACTGGATCCCAAAGTGCAGGAATGTATGCACATCAGTTTTTTAATGGAACAGGCCCACAAATTTGATATCATCCATAACAATTTTGATTTCCTGCCGCTGACGTATTCCAGACTGATTAAAACGCCCATGGTAACAACAATACATGGCTTTTCATCACCCAAAATTATCCCGGTTTACAAACGGTACAATGATATCAACCATTATGTTTCTATCAGTCATGCAGACAGAAGCAGCGAGCTTACATACATTGCCAATATTTATAATGGCATAGATGCTGATCATTTTACATTCCGCGAAAACCATGGTGATTATTTGCTGTATTTTAGCCGCATTCATCATGATAAAGGGACCCGTGAAGCCATTGATATTGCTTTGAGATCAAACATGAAACTTATCATTGCCGGCTTTATCCAGGATGAGAATTACTATAAGCAACAGGTTGAACCACTTATAGATGGAGATAAGATAGTATATGCCGGAAATGCCGGGCCGGAACAAAGAGACAAATTGCTTGGAGAAGCGTATGCCTTGCTGCATCCTATCAATTTTAACGAACCTTTTGGACTCAGTGTTGCCGAGAGTATGTTTTGCGGAACGCCAGTAATAGCATTCAATCGCGGTTCTATGCCTGAATTGATTGAAGATGGCAAGACCGGTTTTTTGGTTGGAAATGTGGATCAAGCGGTGGCGGTATTGCCTGAAATTAGAAAAATAAACCGTGCGTATTGCCGCAGCAGAGCAATTGAAAAATTTTCATTGGAGAAAATGATAGATAACTATTATGAAGTGTATAAGCAGATTTTGGAACAAGTATGAAACAGAGGTTAGGTTATGAGATATTTTAACCTAATCCCTAACACCTTGTTTCTAAGTGCAATTATTCTGAGCGTAATTTTTTCAGAAGCTGATCAAGATCAACGGATACAAACCCCGAACTGGTATCCGACAATCCGTAAGGGATGATAAGTTTGCCACAATGAATTATGGATCCGCATGAATAAACAACATTTGGCACATAGCCTTCCCTTTCTTCTTCATTGGGAATGAGTAAGGGTTCTTTCAGGCGACCGATTTCTTTGGTGGGATCATCCAGATCCAGCAAACTGGCTCCAAGGCAATACCTCCGCATCGGCCCGACACCATGTGTGATCAACAACCAGCCTTCAGGCGTTTCTATGGGAGCCCCGGCATTCCCGATCTGAATGTATTCCCAGTAATAACGTGGTTCCTGAATTTTTATGGGTTTTTTCCAAACATTTAGATTTTCAGAAAAGCCTATATAGCTGTTTATGCCATCTATTCTTGACAGCATCACATATTGGCCATTGATTTTTCTTGGAAACAAAGCAAGGTTTTTGTTCTGAGCCCCTTCACCATGCAGCGGTTTTACCTCAAAATTGTAAAAGTCCTTGGTTACCATTAGCTTGGGGAGTATAGTATTGCCGTCATAAGCTGTGTAGGTGGCATAATAGACCACTTCGCCATCATCATCTGTAAAACGCACAAACCTGGCATCTTCAATGCCTTTGCGCTCTGAATAGGAAACGGGGAAAATCACCCGTTCTGAAATATGCGTGTCAAGGGAAAATTTAATTTTATAATGTGAATCGGCAAGCCACATGATCTGTGAAATCACCTGTTTCTTGATAATGCTGGTATGGTTGGCGATGATAGTATCCGTAACCGCTTTTTGCAACTCTCCGTATGTAAAATTGTCTCCCAGCATATCCATTACCTGTGCAAAAACATCCTCATTCACGTACATTTCCCTTAATTTCCTGATGAATGAGCTTTTCTTGTATTGTACGTGTTTTATCACTTCTGCTTCGTCAACATAAGAACCAGAAGTTTCAAAATTAATCTCTCCATCTTTGTTGATGGTACCTGTATGAAAGACAATACTTGAAAGATGGCCTTCGCCGGTAGCTCTGAAACTTACAATGATGCGTTTTGAGCCTTCCGGTAAGCCCGTTTGATCAGGTGATTCCACCACTGACGGATTGAAGAAAGCCGCTGACGTGATGGAATATTCCATCGAAAAATAGGACCCGATGAGCAGTTTTCTGTCCTCTTGTAACTTATCCATTTCAAGTGCCGGATTGTTGATAAGTATTTTAGCCAAGTCAAAGTGATCGAGGAATTTTTGGGATATGTTGCGGTGCCGCTTTGAAAATTCACGCAATGTTTGGGACAATATCAGCTCAACCTCATCGTCTTTCATGGCCAGTACTTTTCTAACCAAATCTCTGGATCGCTCAGTACCATTGTTGTAAAAGCGGATTATTACACGTTTGAAGTCAGGATAAAACCTGTTTGGCAGGCGTTTTATATTAATTATCATAAAATTTGTTTCGATATTTCATTTTTCAAATATACAACACATATTTTGCAATTATCATAAATATTCTGAGATTAGTTATCAACAGGGATAAGTGAAAAATTATGTGAATCTTTTAAATATTGAGATTATCGTGGCTGAATAGGGGGAAGTGATGATGCTTAATGATTACATTTATTCCATTGAAGGTTTTGTATCAGGGATTGAACCCACAGTAACTTTATGTAAATCTTTCAGGTTGAGATAATGTTGAGCCGTTACCAATATATCTTCAGCTGAGATTTGCTTAATATGGTTAAGATAATCGGAATAATATTCAAAATCCAGATGCATTTCAGTGAGATACCGGTAAACTGAAGCATGTTTGAATGGCCCGTCAAACATTCTGAGTAATTCTCCCGACATGTAGTTTTTTACTAGGTTGAGTTCTTCTTCAGATATTTTATCATGGCATAAAATCTCTGCTTCCTTGTAAATTTGGGTTATGGTATCATCCAGGTAATTTTTACCAACATCGGTTTCGATTTTGAATTCACAACCATAGGCGGAGGGGATGATGGATGAGTTAATTCCATAAGTATAACCTTTTTCTTCCCTGATGTTACGCATAAGCCTTGATCCGAAATAATTTCCAAAGATCGTATTTAACAATTTGAATTTGAAATAATCAGGATGGTGGGGGCTGATGCACATTTGTCCCCACCGGATGGATAATTGTGATTTATTTTCTATGGGAATTTGCAGGTGTTGATTTTTAGCCGCAGACTTCTCTGCATGGTTGCTTTTATCATTGTAAACCGTTTGTGATTTACCAAAACAGTTGTTTAGCAGCGTGTGGATGTTTTTAGGAAAACATCCGGAGATGATAATCCGGCAGTTGGTTTTATAATGGGTTTCATAAAATGTTTTAATATCGTCAATGCTGATGTGCCCGAGTTTCTGTTCTGTGGGATAATATCCCAGTGGATGATTATTTCCCCAGATCAGATTATTCAAACTGGCATCTGCAACAAAATCAGTGCGTTGTAAATATTTTCTGAGATTTTGCCTTGTATTTTCACGGATAAAATGCAATGACTCATCGGTAAATTCCGGTTCAAACAACATACTGTATGCAATAGGTAAAAACTTGTCCAAATACATTACAGGAACGAAAAAACTAAATACTGACCAATGTTTTTCCAGCTTTTGATTGACGAAAACACCATAATAATCCAGCAGGGCTTCGGTTCCGGAAGCATGTTTTGTTTGTTTCTCTTCCCTGATCATGGCGTTACAAAACGCTGCAAGGTATGCTTTGCTTTGATGTGCTTTCCCGGCTTCAAAAACAAAATCTATTTTCAATACTTTAACGTTATCATTGAAAAATCCTGCTACTTGCAAGCCATTATCAAGTAAAGATTCATAAACAGGCAGATGAGTTAATTTGGAAACCGGTTTGACAGGTGGGATATTATTTTTCATAATTGGCTTTGTATTTGAGCAATGAGCAGTTGTTTTTTGATAGTATATATTGTGATGTATGGTGAAAAACATCTCTGCTTACATTGGCAATGGCGGCATCTTCCTTGTTAATCATGCCTGCATCACCCAACATTTCAAAGTATGCGAGATGTAGTGCCTTGTTTTCAATGGAAATATTTGAGAACATCCATGCAGACAATGCTTTGTTTTTTACTTTGGTTAGTTCCTTGTATGACGGCGGATTTTGTTTTAATTCATTCAGAATGTGCCAGATATGATGTTCAGCGTCATCAAGACTGATGTTTGAAGCAGGAAAACCTTGTATGATCAATAATCCCGGATCTATGCTGCCCCAAATATAAGCATCCAGATTAGAAAATAGTTTTTTTCCCCTTACCAGTTTGGAATAAAACTTGGATGACCTGCCGTTGGCAAGAGTGTCCGAAACCAAATCAGCGGCGTAATAATCAGGAGAAAGCCTGCCGGGCATGTGAAATCCCATAAGTATGGCATCCTGGGGAACGTCAGCCATTTTAAGTTTCTGGCGCATATTATGTTGTTCAGGTTCAGTGGGAATGTTGATGTGTGCGAGGGGGGCAGAAGGTATGCTTCCAAAATATTTATCAACGAGCCTGCAGCAATAATCTATTTCAATGTTGCCGGTGATGACAAGGATGGCATTTACAGGTGAATAGTGGGTTTTATAAAATTCATGCAAATCTTTTTGAGAGATGTTTTCTATGTGCTCAATTTTTTTGCCGATGGTTGACCATTTATAAGGATGTTTTTTAAAAGACATATCCCTCATTATGGCATCAATATCGCCGTATGGTTGATTCAGATAGCTTTCCTTAAATTCTTCGATGACAACAGATTTCTGGATATCAATATTTTTTTGATTCAGGTTAAGGTGTTGCATCCTGTCAGCTTCAAGAAACAGTGCTGTTTCAAGGTTATCTGCCGGAAGGATTTCATAATAATTTGTAAAATCATTGTTTGTAAAGGCGTTGTTTTCTCCACCGGCAGTTTCAAGTATCCGGTCAAAATTTGGAGCATTGGCTGATCCGGAAAACATAAGGTGCTCAAACAAATGAGCCATGCCTGTGAGTTTTGGATTTTCGTGTTTGGCTCCGGTTTTGTACAAAAGATTTACACACACAAGCGGCGTGGATTTGTCCTGATGTATTATTAAACGAAGTCCATTGTCCAGTAATAGAGACCGGAAGCTGATCATAGAATGAATGATAAGAAAAAACCGCCTTTGAGACGGTTTTTCAGGTTTTTATACGGGTTGAATTTCTTCTACAATTTTAAGGCCATGCTTTATAGCTTTTTCGTTCAGCGGGATAAGCTTATGATGCCTTTCGGGTAAGGAATTTTTCAGTCCTGCCATGACATTATCAAGTTTAACAATGGGCTTTATTTTTAAATAAGCACCCAGCACGATCATGTTGAATGTTTTTGGATTCCCCAACTCATTAGCAGCTACTGTGGCTTCAACTCTATAAATGTTGATGTCTTTGCGTTCAGGCGGCCTGGTAATCCCATTTGGATCATACAGTAATATTCCACCCGGCTTAACTTTGGATTCAAATTTGTCAAGCGACGGTTGATTAAGAATGATAGCTGTATCGTAAGATGTCAGAATAGGTGAACTAATGCGTTCATCGCTAATAACAACAGTTACATTTGATGTTCCCCCGCGCATTTCGGGGCCATAAGAGGGCATCCAGGAAACTTCCTGGCCCTGCATCAGTCCTGAATAGGCAAGTATTTTACCCATAGATAAAACACCTTGTCCACCAAAACCTGCTATGATGATTTCTTCAGTCATATCGAATAAATTTTATTTATTAACTAATTTACCTTCTAGTTTGATATCTCCAAGTTGATAGAAAGGCAACATATTATCAACAAGCCATTTATTGGCTTCAACAGGAGACATTTTCCATCCGGAATTACAGTTAGAAACCACTTCCACAAAAGAAGTCCCTTTGTTGAGTTTTTGGTTTTCAAAAGCTTGCCTGATGGCTTTCTTAGCTTTCCTTACATGCCGTGGTGTGTGTACAGCATGACGAGTTACAAAATATGTACCTTTAAGTTGAGCCACCAGTTCAGTTATTTTGATAGGATTCCCCATCAAATTGGTTTGCCTGCCATAGGGGGATGTTGATGTTTTCATGTTTTCCAGTGTTGTAGGAGCCATCTGACCACCGGTCATACCATAAATGCCATTGTTGATAAAAATAATGGCAATGTTTTCACCACGGTTGCATGCATGAATGGTTTCGGCAGTTCCAATGGCAGCTAAATCACCATCACCCTGATAAGTGAAAACATATTTATCAGGCATGGTTCTTTTTATGCCTGTGGCAAGGGCTGGAGCACGTCCGTGAGCAGCTTCCTGCATATCAATGTCCATGTAATTATACATCAGCACAGAACATCCTACGGGTGTTACTCCAATGGTTTTGTCCTGGATACCCATATCTTCAATGACTTCAGCTACTAGCCTGTGAGCAGTGCCATGACCGCATCCCGGACAATAATGAAGTGGAGTATCCGTCATTACCTTGGATTTTTCGTAAACAAGGTTTTCTTTTTTTATAATGTTATCTAATTTTATATCAGCCATGATTAACCTCCTATTATTTTTTGTTCGAGGGCTTCAATTATTTCATCTGCTGTAGGGATAACACCGCCGAGGCGCCCAAAATGTTCTACGGGGCGTTCTCCGTTCACAGCGAGTTTAATATCTTCCACCATTTGTCCGGAGCTCATTTCAACAGAAAGAAAACCTTTTGTTTGCGGTATAAGTTCCTGAATTTGTTTGGTGGGGAATGGAAACAAGGTGATTGGACGCAATAAACCAATTTTAATGCCTTTTTCACGCCCTAGCTTTACAGCAGCCTGTGAAATGCGTGATGATGACCCGTAAGCTACCAAAATGTAATCAGCGTCGTCACATTGAATTTTTTCGTACCTGACTTCATTTTCTTTGAGTTTGTTGTATTTGTCAATGAGTTTTAGGTTGAATTCTTCCATTCTGTATGGATCAAGGTCCAGGGAAGTGATTATGTTTCTTTCTCGTGTTTTGGGTTTTCCTGTGGTTGCCCAGGGACATTGCTTGATGATTTCTTCTTCGGTTCTTCGCTTCTTTTGTGGTCCCATCTCAACTTTTTCCATCATTTGACCAATAACTCCGTCAGATAGTATCATTGCAGGGTTGCGGTATTTGAAAGCAAGTTTAAACCCAAGCTCAACAAAATCATACATTTCCTGTACTGAAGCTGGTGCAAGAACAATTAAATGGTAATCTCCATGTCCTCCACCCTTGGTAGCCTGGAAATAATCTCCTTGTCCTGGTTGAATTGTACCCAGTCCTGGTCCTCCTCTGACAACATTTGCAATCAAAGCGGGTAATTCAGAGCCTGCAATGTAGGAAATGCCTTCCTGTTTCAGACTGATACCCGGGCTTGATGAGGAAGTCATGACTTTTTTACCAGCTCCTGCTGCTCCGTATATCATATTGATAGCGGCAACTTCACTTTCTGCTTGTAATACTACCATGCCTGTTCTTTCATATGGCTTTTCTGCCATCAGGTGTTCAATAACCTCAGACTGGGGTGTGATAGGATAACCGAAATAAGCATCGGCACCGTCGCGAATAGCAGCTTCTGCTATAGCTTCGTTGCCTTTCATTAATTTAAGTTCTTTATCCATTGTAATTGGGATTTTAATTATGCGACTTTTAATTTATACACTGAAATAACGCCATCGGGGCAAACAATAGCACAATTTGAACATCCTATGCATGCATCAGGATTTGACATTTCAGCGTAATTATATCCTTTTGAATTAACGGCTTTCGCCAGTGAGATAACATCGGTTGGACACGCCGGAATACATACACCACAACCTTTGCAGCGTTCTGTATCAACAACGATTGCTCCTTTGAATTTTGCCATAATATTTGATTTAATGGGTTATGTAAATAATTATGCAATAATAATAAAAAATATTAATAATATTTATGTTCTTTGACATAGATTGTAAAAGTGCATAATGTTAGTATCTTATCAATAATAATACTCTCCTAAACCTGTTATGCTGTTGAATGAAGCTGAGACATTTGTTTCCGCTGGCAGGTAATAATAATAATAATAATAATTTCACAAAATGCTTATGCTTATTATGTTTTCCGGCAAAAGATATAACTGAACGCCCTGGTAAAATCCTAATAAATTACAGTAACTGTTCCTGTTTGTTCTTTCATGCCATTATGTAAATCCACAACATACACATAAGGACCGGTCGGAACTTTTTTTTGTGTGTCTCTGAAAGTTCCATCCCAAGGTTCATCGCCATGTTTTTTAAAATATACAACTTGCCCCCATCTGTTGAATACCTGGACAATATGATTGGGAAACATTTCAATGTTTTCAATGATCCAGGTGTCGTTGACATTATCTCCATTTGGAGTAAACGCATCAGGTATTTTTATGCATTCAACAGGGTTGTCAATCAACACAATGGTTTCCAGTTCTTGTGAACAACCATTTGCATCTGTAATAGTAAAACTGTAATTACCTTCAGACAGGCCTTCAAAATAAGGCAAATTCTGAGTAGCCATACTGGCATTATAATTATATGGTGGTATTCCTCCAGATACTTCAAATTCGACTGATCCATCATCATTATCAATACATGATGGATTTTCATAAGTATAATCCACTTCTAATGGTGGTGGTTGTGTAATGATAAGGCTTGTATCAAAGGTACACCCGTGTTCATCTTCAATGTGCAGGTCATAATTACCTTCTCCGAGATTGCTGATTTCATTGTTATGTGAAATTAATCCATTGAAAGTCCATAAGTATTCATAAGGTGCAGTTCCACCATAGGCTTCTGCGAGAGCTTTGCCATCGTGATATCCATAACACGTGATGTCATGGTGTAAAATATTGGCTTTCAGAGGTGACGGTTCGGGAATGTTGGCGTAAGATTCCGCAGTACAGTTATTAGCATCTGTAACAGTTAAGTTGTAAATCCCGGGTGGCATATTGCTGATGGTATCATTGTCATACATGCCTTCCCAGTTATATTGATAAGGCCATGTGCCGCCGGTTGGAATAGCAACGGCCATGCCATCATTATCCCCATGACATGTGACAGATCCTGTTATGAAATGTATTTCGACTGGTTCTGGTGATGTGAGGTTGTGGTTATCATTGCCTGTACACCCCAGGGCATCGCTGATGGTTGCGCTGTAAATACCCGGGTACAGATCAGAAATGGTATCAGTGGTATTGCCTGTGTTCCACATAATTTCTATTGGTTCAACGGCATCCGTACTGTACACATGCAATTGTCCGTCATTGTCACCATGGCATTCTATGCTGTTGATTTCGTTGATGTTCACATCAATGTTTCCTACAGTATAAACAATCATGTTGGCATCCACAGTACATCCGTTAGCATCCTGAATACTGACCACATACGTGCCTTGTGGCAGGTTAGTTTGTTCTGTCCCTTCAAATCCGGGATGACTCCAGTTAATATTGTATGCTGGGGTTCCTCCTGATGGGTTAAGAGTGATTGAGCCACCGTTTTGTCCACATTGTACAGGACTTACTGTTTCGTTAACAGCCAAAGGTTCAGGTTCTGTTATTTGTACAGATTTAACGATCATGCAGTTGTGGCTGTCAATTACTGAAACAGTATATTCACCTGCTTCAACGTTGGGGAGGGTTGGTAATTCCCAGCCGGTGTTCCAGTAATGCTTAATAGGTGGAGTACCACCAGTTCCAACAATGGTAGCTGAACCATCTGAACCGCCGTAACAACTAACATGATCAATGTTGGAAAAAGAAGCATCCACAGGAGCTGGTTCATCAAGTACAATATCTTCTGTGTTTTTACAACCATAAGCGTCTTCAACAATGACTGTGTAGTCACCTGCAATCAGGTCATTTATTTCTGGTCCATAACCAACATTGGGCCATGTGAAATTAGGTTCTGTTGTTCCGGGGCTAGATACTGCAATGCTCCCGTTAGCATCCCCGTGACATAAGGGTGATGTCAGGTCAACAATGTCAACAGGAGGAAGGCCATGAACCTGTATCTGTATTCCGGATAATGCTGTACACTCACCCTGTGTAATGGTATAAAGTACCTGACTTGATCCGACACCGGCAATGGCAGGTGAAAACGTTCCTTCATCAGCATCTGTAATGCCTATACCTGACCATGTTCCACCTGATGTCATTGCAACTAAGGTAAATTCATCATCATCAATACAGCAATGAGGATCAGATACGATTGTTGCATTTGGCATGGCATCTACATTTACAATGACATTATCAGAATTGGTACAGCCATATTGATCTGCAATGGTAACTGAGTAATTTCCTGTTGAATTTATTTCAAGGTATTGTTCATTTGATCCGGTATTCCATGCATATAATTCTGCAGAACCTGCATTGAGTTCTATTGGGGTTTCTGTTTCACAAACACTTTGGTCGGGACCTAAATTAATAGCAGGCGGGTTATGAATATTGACAAATTTATTATCGCTTGATGTACAGCCGTTATTGTCTGTAACAGTCAATACATAACTGCCTGTTGCATTCACATCAATGGTCTCGGTATATTCGCCATTGCTCCATAAGTAATTATCCATGTCCGGTATAGATTCGATTGTATATGGAGCATTGTATTCACAAACATCTACAGGCGAACCCAGGTCAAATACTGGTGATGGATTAACTGTTAATGCAACTGTATCTGCTGAGGTGCATCCGTTATTATCAGTTATAGTTACAGCATATTGGCCAGTTTCTGATTTTTGAATAAATTGTGATGTATCACCTGTATTCCAATTGTATGAAAAACCTGTTCCCGCATCAAAAAATACCGGCACGTTGTAATCACAATGCGTCTGATCGGGCCCCAGGTCAAGTGGTGGTG